>JABSPW010000218.1 GCA_013214285.1 Halioglobus sp.
GATCTGAATCAGGCCTGGATTCAATACAAGAACGATCTTGTGGCAGCGAAGCTGGGCCGTCAACGTATTCTGATGGGTACACAGCGTTTCGTGGGCGGTGTCGGTTGGCGCCAGAACGAACAGACCTACGACGGACTGCGCACCACAGTGAATCCGCTGACGGGGCTGGCCATAGACTTCAGCTATGTCAACAAAGTACACCGGATCTTTGGCCCGGATGACGGTGTTTTCCCAGCCGACTTCAAGGGCGATAACTTTTTTCTGCGGGCCGATTATGCCTTCAATGAGAATCACAAGGTGGCGGGCTTCGGTTATATCATCGACGTCGACAAGGACGATGGCTTTCCCGCCGGCAAAACCGTCAATAACTCGAGTGATACCTATGGCGTGCTCTACAGCGGCAAACTGTTTGATACCGTCACGGTGGGGGCAACCTATGCCCAGCAAACGGATGGTGGCGACAGTACACTGGATTACGACACCGAATATTATATGGCTGAGGCTAGCGTGACCTTCGCCGGCGTTACCATCAAGGGCGCATACGAGGTACTGGCGTCCGATAACGGTGTTGGCTTTCAGACGCCCTATGCGACCCTGCACAAGTTCCAGGGCTGGGCCGACAAGTTTCTTGTGACACCCAGCGACGGGATCGAGGACGCCAACATCAGCATCAAGGGCAAAATCGGACCAGTGGCGCTGGGCGCGATTTATCACGATTTTCAGGCGCAATCCTCCAGTCAGGATTGGGGCACAGAACTGGACCTGGTAGCAACCTGGCCGGTACTGAGCTACCTAACCGTGCAGGCAAAATATGCTAACTTCGATGCGGATAGCGACGCCTATCAGGATACCGAAAAACTATGGCTTACCGTGCAGCTCAAGCTCTAGGCCGCTGTCACTGAAAAACGGGCGGCGGCAGTTTTTCTGCCGCCGCCCGTTTTGCATTAAAGTAACGGCATGGTAGAGACAGACACACTGGAATCACTGGGCGTGATGGTCCTCGATGACAACCACGAGCGAGCGACGATGGTCGAGCAGAGCTTGCTGGATAACGGTTTTCGGGTACTCTCCCTGCTCACCAGTGCCGCCGGCCTGCTCAATCAGATTGAGCAATACCGCCCCGATGTCATCGTCATCGACCTCGAATCTCCCGACCGTGATGTACTGGAGAGCCTGTCGGTGATTTCTGAACACAACCCCACCCCCATTGTGATGTTCTCGCAGAACAACGACCCGGACTTTGTGAGCGAGGCGGTGCAAGCGGGCGTGACCGCTTATCAGGGCCGAGAACTGAGTCTGGACATGGTAAAGCCGATCATCGAGGTTGCCATGAGCCAGTTTCGCAGCTTCAATCTGTTGCGCGAGCAGTTGGCGCAAACACGCACGGAGCTGGAGGAGAGCAAGTTAATTGAACGGGCCAAGGCGCTACTGGCGAAGCATCGGCGGGTTGATAGCGCCAGTGCCTACCAGCTAATGCGCAAGCTTTCTATGGACAATAACAAGCGCATGGCGGCCGTGGCAGAAACAATCCTAGCAACATTAAGCAAGCACGACGAGAACAACATATGACAATCGATCCCGCGCGGCTGCCACAGCCCGAAAAGAGTGTGCTGACTGTCGGTTATATCCGCCTGACGGATAGTGCACCGCTTGTTATCGCCAAAGAGCTGTCACTGTTTGAGCGCTATGGCCTCGATGTCACGTTGCAATGCGAACCGTCATGGGCCAACCTGCGCGACAAGGTGGTCGTCGGGGTACTCGATGCGGCATCTTTACTTGCACCACTGCCACTGGCGACCGCCATGGGTGTGGGCGGCATTCGCGCTGATATGGTGACGGGGCTGGTGCTCAGTCTCAATGGCAATGGCATTACCATGGCAAATCACCTGGCCCGGGAACTCGCGCCGTACGGCAGTAACCCGACCGTTTCTGCCGCCACCAGTGCGCAGGCGCTGCAGGCTTGGTTGCAGCAGCGTAAAAGCGATTCCGCGCTGACGCTTGCCAGCACACACACGTTTTCCTGCCATACCTTCCAGTTGCACGCCTGGCTGCGTCGCGCCGATCTCGATCCGGAGCGAGACGTAAAAATTATCGTGCTACCACCGGAACAGATGGTGGACAGTCTCGCGCGCGGCAGTATCGACGGGTTCTGTGTCGGTGAGCCGTGGAACACGGTCGCAGTGCAGCAGGGTGTGGGCTCGGTGCTAGCGACCGGCTACCAAATAGCGAATAACGCCATAGAAAAAGTGCTGGGTGTCACCCAAAAATGGCACAACGACCACCCCGCCACGCACCTGCGGCTGCGGCTGGCGTTAATGCAGGCATGTCAGTGGCTGGCCGAGCATCACAACAGGATGGCTGCGGCTGATATTCTTGCGCGCCCGGAATACCTGAACCTGCCCGAGCGGCAGTTGCTGCCGTCACTCAGCGGCCGGTTTCAATTCATAAAAGGCAGCGCGCCGGTCGACATGCCGCATTTTCACGTCTTCGGTCGCTTTCAGGCAGGCTTCCCCTGGCGCTCATCCGCCGAACACCTGTTGCAACAGTGTAATGCGCTGCTCGGACGTGACAGCGATCGCGATCAGCTGAAGGGGCTGGTGCAGCAGACCTTTCGCACCGATCTGTACCGGGAGGCTGCGAGGAACCTGAATATGGCCTTTCCCGAGTCCGACTATGCGCCGCCCGGGCCGCACGACAGCATTTGGCGATTACGCTCCGGGCTGGAGATGGGTCCGGACCGCAAGCTTTAGGCGACGCAGAGCCGGCGCTTGCCACCGGCACAGCCGAGCCACTGCCGCCAAAAGCGCTGCAACCAGGTGTTGCAGGCCAGCACAAGCGCTGTGCACGGGCGCGGCGGCTCCGGCGCCCAGCAACCATTAGCCTAGTGGGCCACTATAGTGCATACATGCCCCGACAGGGTGCGCGGAGCCTGGACTTCGTTGCTCTACGTTTGGTCTTTAGAAATATAAGCCTCTGTTTTTAATGCTGAATATAGAGCTGGCAAGGCTATTGCTATGGTGAATAGGTAATTCATGCGGCACTGTAGCCGCGCACAGTTCATTCAGTCCATAAGTAACACTAGGGTGATAGAGCCCGCCTGACGCAGCCTCGATGAGGTGACGACAGGCGGGCTCTTTTTTTGGGGGGTCATACCGATGACAAAGAGGTTAGGTAATCATATGTGGCATTGCACTTTTTCTGTAACAGCCCGCTTGCGCGGTTTCGCCTTGGCGACAGCGCTGCTGCTGGCGGCGGGGATGCCCGCGCAAGCGGAACTGGGGGAGCCGGAAAAGGACGAGCTGACCTTCGGTTTTATCAAGCTAACTGATATGGCGCCGATCGCAGTGGCCTACGAAAAAGGCTATTTCGAAGACGAGGGTCTGTACGTCACTATCGAAGCCCAGGCCAACTGGAAGGTGCTGCTGGACGGTGTCATCGATGGTCAGCTGGATGGTGCCCATATGCTGGCGGGCCAGCCTCTGGCCGCAACCATTGGCTTTGGTACGGAGGCGCATATCGTGACGCCGTTCAGCATGGATCTCAATGGCAATGGCATCACGGTCTCGAATGACGTGTGGCAGGCGATGAAGGCCAATATTCCCCAGCAGAATGGCAAGCCGGTGCACCCGATCAGCGCCAGTGCGCTGAAACCGGTG
>JABSPW010000219.1 GCA_013214285.1 Halioglobus sp.
TTACGCATTGTCGTTCTCCTTGCCTCATTGAGTATGGCCGAGAACTCCAGATTTGCGCGGGACTATTTCAAGGGATAATTACAATGAGCATTACATACGATCATCACATAGTGACGATATGTTACCCATGCACTGGTCATTCTATGATCGGGAGACAGTTTCTCGGCAAATTGCGAGAGAAGTTTCTTGGTTGGACAGTCGAAACCTATTGGGCCAGAAAGAGCGCCTGTATTCAGGCGGGTGGTGGTTTACTAACCGATGGCTCCGAGAAGAGTTACTCCGTTTTAATTTTCGTTGGGGCTTCTCTTTGTCTACTAGTAGATATAATGCCACACCGTACTCAACTCGGTTCTCTTTATCTACAACCCAAAATACTCCAGCAATCAAAGATCAGCTAAATGGCGACTATATGATGTCGGCGATTGCTGTTTCAGGAATAGCAACAAGAAATAGACCGATGAGTGCTTTCACGCAACTTGCAAAGGTGTTGGGCATTCACCAGTTGGGGCCAAAGTTTTTAACGCTTTACCAGCACGATTACGATTTAAACCACTCCGAGGCTATTTTGGCGGTCAAAGAAATGAAGAAATCAGGCTTGCGCTTTTTTGAGCCCAATGATGTTGAGCATGCACCAATGGCGAACACATCAGTGGCCTCCGGATACTACTAGTAGTTCTTAGCCCCTTTACCTCTCCCAAGCCTGCCAAGCACCTCCCACCCAACCCCAGTTGCACCCCCAGTGCCATTCCCATAAAATTGCGCCCGCTTCCGAGGGGCTTAAATGTTGAGCCCCTTATCTGAAATGCTGGCGTAGCTTAGTTGGTAGAGCAGCTGATTTGTAATCAGCCATGTCCATCGAGAGTTTGAAGCGTATCTCAAATGCGGTCGCCTCGAACACGGCTTCCTTCGCGTGCGTTGCGATAAGTGTCACTTCGAGCGGCTCGTGGCGTTCTCCTGCAAGAAGCGGGGATTTTGCCCGAGTTGCGGCGCACGTCGCATGGCCGAGAGTGCTGCTCTGCTCGCGGATAAAGGCCAGCAATGCTGGCCTTTTCGGAACGATGGTGCCCAGGAGAGGACTTGAACCTCCACGCCCTTGCGAGCACTAGCACCTGAAGCTAGCGTGTCTACCAATTTCACCACCTGGGCAAACAAATCGGTGGCTCGTACCACAGTGTGTGCACGTTCAGTCCGGGCTCTGCGGTCTTCAGTTTCGGCAGCTGCTGCGCTGCCGCTACAACGCCCGGGGGCCGAATAATAGCGCGGGCACTTTACTTTTCACGCAGCGCCATGTCAATGGTCGGCGCAATGGGGCAGGGCTATCTTGTGCGGCGGCACCGCCTGTCATCGCGTATAATTAGCCGATATCGGTAGTCACCGGAGATACCGCGAGAAAAGGCCCCACCCTATGGTCAAAAAAGGCAAGATAGCTGACCCTCACGCCGCTCGAGAAGCGCAGCGCTATGACAACCCGATAGCGAGTCGCGAGCTTATCCTCGCGCTGCTGACGGACGCCGCAAAACCTCTCAGGCAAAACGATATCGCGGCCGCCTTGGGGCTTGTTGATGCAACTGCGCAGGCAGCGTTGCAGAAGCGCTTACGGGCTATGCAGCGCGATGGTCAGTTAATAGTAAATCGCCGGGGGGCCTACTGTCTGGTTGATCGCATGCAGCTGCAGCGGTGCCGTGTGCAAGGTCACCGAGATGGCTATGGATTTGCAATACCTTTGACGAAGGGCGAGGACATTTATCTTGGTCCTCGCCAGATGCACTTCGTGTTTGACAGCGATGAAGTACTCGTGCAGGTTACGGGCGAGGATCGTCGCGGTCGTTTGGAAGGGAAAGTGGTGGAAGTGCTCAAGCGCGGTCACCAGATTGTGGTGGGCCGCTACCAGGAAGAGAGCGGTATCGGCTTTGTCATACCTGACAACGGCCGCATCTCCCAGCAGGTTCTGATCCCGCCGCGACGCAAACACAAGGCCCAGTCCGGCCAGATCGTTAGCGCAGAGATCACCGACTATCCCACCCGCCAGCTGGGTGCCAAGGGGCGAGTCGTCGAGGTATTGGGCGATCACCTCGATCCCGGGCTGGAGATCGATGTTGCTATTCGGTCTCACAACATACCATGGGAGTGGCCCGAGGCCGTTGTGGCCGAAGCCGCTGCCCTAGATTCGGAGCCTCTGGAGCTCGACAAGCGTTGCCGTGCCGACTTGCGCGATTTACCCTTTGTTACCATTGATGGCGAGGACGCCAAGGACTTCGATGACGCGGTGTATTGTGAGGAATGGCGTGAGGGAAAAGCTGGCGGCTGGCGCTTATGGGTCGCCATCGCGGATGTATCGCACTACGTTGCACCTGGCTCCGCCCTGGACAAAGAAGCCGCGCTGCGCGGCAATTCCGTGTATTTCCCCGAACGGGTTGTGCCGATGCTCCCGGAAGCATTATCCAATGGACTGTGTTCCCTGAAGCCGGCGGTGGATCGGCTCGCAATGGTGTGTGAAATGGTCTTGAATGACAGGGGTGAGATGACCGCCTACCTGTTTTACGAGGCGGTTATTCACTCCCATGCCCGGCTCACGTATACACAGGTGGGTGAGGTGTTGGCCGGACGCGATCAGGTGCATGTTGATCAGGAGCGGGCGGCAGATCTGTTGCGACTGCACCGTCTCTATCGGGTGTTGCGTGACGCGCGGGAGCGCCGAGGCGCGATCGATTTTGAAACGGTAGAGACACGCATCATTTTCAACGCACAAAAAAAGATTGAGGCGATCGTGCCAGTGGTGCGTAACGATGCGCACAAACTGATAGAGGAGTGCATGTTGTGCGCGAATGTTGCCGCAGCGGCGGTGTATAAGGAAAATACGCTCCCTGTTTTATACAGGGTCCACGAGGGGCCCGGGGAGGAGAAATTGGCAGGCCTCCGGGCGTTCCTCGGTGAGTTGGGGTTAGACCTGGGTGGCGGGCTGCAACCGACACCGCTGCACTATCAGGCAGTGCTGCGGCAGGTCGCCGGTCGTGAAGATGCCCACGTCATCCAGATGATGTTGCTGCGTTCCCTGAGTCAGGCGGTTTATCAGCCGGAGAACAAGGGGCACTTTGGTCTCCACTACGAGGCCTACGCGCACTTCACGTCGCCGATCCGTCGCTATCCTGATCTTCTGGTGCACCGAGGCATTCGTCACCTTATTCGCGGGCGCGCCGTGGTCAGCGGGGTGAAAAAAACAGATGGAGCGCTAGCGATACCAAAGAAGAAGATTTTTCCTTATGACAACAATGCCATGGCCGCCCAGGGTGAGCACTGTTCACTTACCGAGCGTCGTGCCGATGAGGCAACGCGTGAGGTCGATGCCTGGCTTAAGTGCGAATACCTCCAGGAGCACATTGGTGATGAGTTCAATGGGGTAATCGCGGCGGTCACCAGTTTCGGCTTGTTTGTGGAGCTATCGGATCTTTATATCGAGGGGCTGGTGCATGTGACTGCATTGCCTGAGGATTACTACGTGTTTGACAAGGCGCACCAGCGGCTGGTCGGAGAGCGCTTGCGGCGCACTTTCCAGATCGGTGGGCGTGTCAGGGTGCAGGTGGTGCGGGTGGATCTTGATGATCGCAA
>JABSPW010000220.1 GCA_013214285.1 Halioglobus sp.
CGCACTTTCAGCGCAAAGGCAACAGGGTCGGTGATCACATACTGCACTGACAATTTCACTTCAACGATATTTTCGTCCTGGGTCAGCATGATTTCGCGGAAGCTTGCGGAACGCACCTTGGTAATGTTCAATTTAGACACCTGATCGATCAATGGTGGGTTCCAATGCAGACCGGGATCGACAACTTCGTAGTACTTGCCAAAACGGAGCACAACACCGCGCTCCTGCTGATCGACCTGGTAAAATCCCAAAGCAGCCCAGATCAGTAAGGCAACAATGACAATCACGCCCAGCGCGGTACCCGAGATACCGGGCGAGCCACCACCGCCACCGGCAGCGGTACCGCCGCCACCAAACAAGCCACGCAGACGGCCCTGCAATTTCTTAAGCGCCTCATCAAGATCCGGCGGGCCCTGATTGCCACCGCCACCCCACGGATCGTTTGGCTTGTTGCTACCACCACCTGGTTCATTCCAGGACATAACCCACTCCCAGTTTCACTTCGAAAAACAGTCTATCAAAAATTTTATGCAAGGCACGCCACCCCGGCATGCCTAATGCAGCGGTTCTGGCCCCTTTTTCATCAATCGGTTCCAATCCGCTCGCGGCAGGTAAACCCGCAGATGGGCGACACCATCATCACTATAATCTTCTTGCTGAACCGCCCCTAGACTATAGAATGCGGCGCGCAGGTCCCCCTGCTGGGGTTCAAGATGCAGCTCTTCAGACACCATATCCCGCCCCACGCGCTCCGACACAGCCCGAAATAAATGCTCCATTCCCTCACCAGTCGCTGCACTTAGCCAGACCCGTTCCGGCTGCCCCTGGGCATCGCGGTCCACTCGTGGTGATTGGTCGAGCAAGTCCACTTTGTTGTAGATCAGCAACTGGGGAATGTCGCCCGCGCCGATTTCCTCCAGTATCTCCTGCACTTGAAAGATATTCCTGTCGCGGTCAGGTGCCGAGGCATCGACGACATGCAGCAGTAAACCGGCATTTCGCGTTTCCTCCAACGTCGCCTTAAAGGCCTGCACCAGCTTGTGCGGCAGGTGGGCAATAAAGCCAACGGTGTCCACCAGGACTACGGGGCCAACATGCTCCAACTCTAGCCGGCGCAAGGTCGGGTCGAGTGTCGCAAAAAGCTGATCCGCGACATACACGCCCGATTGCGTCAAGCGATTGAACAAGGTGGATTTCCCGGCATTGGTATAGCCGACCAGCGACACCGTCGGCAGCGATGCTCGGGACCGTGACCGGCGTCCCTGATCCCGCTGCCGCCGCACCTTGGCCAGCCGGCCGGTGATCGATTTAATCCGTGCGCGCAGCAGACGACGGTCACTTTCCAGCTGAGTTTCACCGGGGCCGCGCAACCCGATACCGCCCTTCTGCCGCTCCAAGTGGGTCCAGCCGCGCACCAAACGCGTGCTCATATGCTGTAACTGTGCCAGCTCAACCTGCAACTTTCCCTCGTGAGTGCGGGCGCGCTGCGCGAAAATATCCAGAATTAACCCCGTGCGATCCACCACCCGGCACTTGAGTTCATGTTCCAAATTGCGCTCTTGACTGGGGCTGAGGGCGTGATTAAACACCACAATTTCCGCCTGGTGCGCGCTCGCCGCCACCGCCACCTCCGCCAGCTTGCCCCTGCCGACGAATGTTCGAGGATGCGGTGCAGACCGCCCACCCATCACGAACGCCACCGGATCTCCTCCCGCGGACAACACCAGCTCCTCAAACTCCCGCGGGTCTGCTCGCTCCACCTCACTGGCCAGTTGCAGGTGAACGAGCACAGCGCGCTCGCCCGACTCCGGGCGCTCGAAAAACAATCCTACCTCGTCAAATTAACACAAGTGTCGGCGAGCGCCTAACCGGGCTCCGCCGCACGATGGTCACGATCCGGCCTGCTCATCTTCCGACGGGTTTTGCAGCGGGACGCGCACAACTCTGGAGGGGACGACCGTCGATATTGCGTGTTTATACACCATCTGACTGACGGTATTTTTAAGCAATACGACGAATTGGTCGAACGACTCGATCTGGCCCTGCAACTTGATGCCATTCACCAGATAAATGGAAACCGGTACACGTTCTTTCCGAAGAATATTCAGATAAGGGTCTTGTAGCGTATGCCCTTTTGACATAACTCTCTCCTAATCAAGTGGCTCAATGTGAACCCAAAGTGTATATAGAACAACCTCTTAACCACTCCTTCCCTCTATCCCTGCCAAAGTCCGGAATGCATCACGGGTCTGTAGTCTTGCGTCTACAGTATAAGCCATTTACGCCAGGTTTAGCGAGACAGACCACCCCGCGCCTGCAAATAGGTCATCGCTAGCCCCAGGGGTGCCTCTCCCGGCGCGCACTGCCCCGCTGCTGTCGTTGCATCTTCCGCGACGTTGCCATCATGATCGGTATAAATCCACTTCAGATCAGGCCACTTTCTTAACCAGGTCAATTGCCGTTTGGCCAGTTGTCGGGTCGCCGCCAGCGCCGCTGCCACAGCATCTTGCAGACTGGATTCACCAGCCAGGTGCCGCCAGAGCTGACGATAGCCCACCGCGCGCATGGCGGGCAAACCCTCGTGCAGGTCAGGTCGCTGCCACAAAGCACGCACCTCTGCTAACAGCCCTGATGCCATCATGGCAGCAAACCGACGCTCAATGCGCCGATGCAGCACCGCTCGATCAGCCGGACAGATAGCTATCTGCACAACCCGACAATATGCCGCAGCGCCCTGACGGCCGCCGGCACCATCCCGCTGCCACTCGGTTAACGTCTTGCCACTCGCTCGATACACCTCCAGCGCCCGACTCAGACGCTGTGAGTGCTGCGGGTGAATCCGGCTCGCTGCCTCGGGGTCCACACGCAACAATTGCTGGTGAATAGATGGCCAGCCCAGCGCTGCGGCCTCGGCCTCAATCGCCTGCCTCAGCGCTAGGTCGGCAGGCGGCATTTCTGCGAGCCCCTCCAGAAACGCCTTGAAGTACAGCATACTCCCGCCAACCAGCAGGGGGGTTTTGCCACGCGCCACAATATCTGCGACAACGGTATCCGCATCCGTGGCAAATTCCGCCGCAGAATATGCTTCGGCAGGGTCTCGAATATTGATCAGATGGTGGGGAAAGTCGGGCTTTGCGCTGCCGATATCCAGTCCGCGATACACCAGTGCAGAGTCTACACTGATTAACTCACAATCCAGTTGCCGCGCCAGATTAATGGCGAGATCTGTCTTACCGGAGGCGGTCGGCCCCATCAGGCAGATGAGCAGGGGGGCTGCCAATGCCATCGCGGACTCAACGACCCCGCAGGAACAGCTTATCCAATTCCTCCAAACCTACTTGGATCCAAGTAGGCCGGCCATGATTACACTGACCCGCGCGCTCGGTGGCCTCCATGTCCCGCAACAGCGCATTCATCTCTGGTAAGGTGAGACGACGATTGGCGCGCACGGAGCCATGGCAGGCCATGGTGGACAGGATCGCATCCATGTGCGCCTGGATGCGCTCTGACGTCCCGTATTCGACGAGGTCTGCCAACACATCCCTAACAAGCTGTTCCAGATCGGCGTCACGCAGTGCCGCAGGCACCGAACGAA
>JABSPW010000221.1 GCA_013214285.1 Halioglobus sp.
CGGCGCGTTTTTGTTATCCCGGAGATGGAACTCGCTATTGTCGGGGAGCAGCACGACGATCTCTGGGTGAAGATAGCCGATCAGCCTCATATAGTGAAAGGCGATATCTTCTATGATGGCGCCGCCAAGGCCGCGCATGATGACTGGCCTGGGGGCCAGAATCTGCGGCAAATCCAGCCACAGTTTTACTCGCCGCCACCCCACTACGACGATAGGTTGATCGGGCAGCGATGCATGGGCATCCGCTCTGGCATACGCCTCGATTTCCCGTGCCCAGGCGTCGGGGGAATGGTCCATCGTTTCCCTGGTTTCCCGGGTCATCAGGACTGCCAGATGCACAGGGGGTAACAACAGCAAGACTGTGCACAGGACGCGTAAGAACTTCCAGGAAATCATGCCCCTGATTCCGCCGGTAGAGTAAGTGGCGAGTGTGTAACAATCTTATGGCACGGGCAATGGTAAAGCAGGTGACGCTGTGAACCTGTTCTCAGCTTGGGGTCGAAAGTCGCCTCCTGCGGGTTCCCCAGTGTACGATTTCAGCATGATCTATCAGCGACACATGCCCCGGGAGGAATTGGTTGCCGCGCAGCTGGAAATGCTGATGCAGAGTGGGCGGCGTTCGACCATCAGCCTGCACTTTGTCGGCATCGTGGCCACGGTAGCGATGTTTTGGCCTTACCTGCCATTGACGGTGACCCTACTCTGGGCTGCCGGCTTTTTGGCGTTACTGCTAGCTCGCTCCTTGCTTATGAGCAATGCACTGGTCGAAAAGCGCTATCGGACACACTCTCTGCGGGTCTATTGGCAGTTGATTCTTGGAGCAGCACTGACCGGGGTGGTCTGGTCCTCAGCGTATATTCTATCAACCAGGTATGTGCCGGTGACCATGCAATACGCATTCCTGCTCCTCATTGTAATGATTACAGCCTTCTCACTCGGTTTTTCCGTCGTGGTACGCGAATATTTCGTTATCTATATGTTTGCCTCTCTTTGGCCGATTGGTTGGTGGTGTCTGATTCACTACTGGGATCAACCCTACAACTTTGTTATCGGTGTCGCGCTGATGTCCTTTTGTGCACTGTTGATTTATGTCTGTGACCAGACATACCAGCCCTTGCGTCACATGATTGCGCTGACGTGGGAACGAGAGCACATTGCGAGGGAATTGAGCGATTTGACTATTTCACTGCGTGATCGTAACCGGCATTTGACCAATGCCCGCCGTCAACTGACAGATCTGGCGAATATCGATGAGTTAACTGGCCTGGGCAATCGGCGTCTAGTGAATAATGTTCTGAGGGAGGAGCTCAATCGTGCCCGACGCACGGACACTGAGATTTCCTTGATTATGCTCGATGTCGACCACTTTAAAGCCTACAACGACCATTACGGGCATCCGGCGGGGGACGCGGTTTTGCAGCAGCTGGCGGATGTCATGCAGCGCGCCACTAGCCGTGCCGGTGAGGTGGTTGCGCGTTATGGGGGTGAGGAATTTCTTATCATCTTGCCGGGCGCCTCTGCCCCTGCTGCGCTGCGAACGGCGGATCGGCTCAGACAGATGATCGAGAAGGAGGCCATTCCTCACGAGCGCTCGCCCGTATCCCCTTATATCACCATCAGCCAGGGTGTGGTCACGGCTGATGCTGAAACTGAACCGGACGACCTGATCAAGCTGGCTGACCAAGCGCTTTACAGCGCCAAAGATGCTGGGCGCGACGCCATCGCCCTCGAGTGACCGCCTACTTTGGGTTTTTTTTAAAGGCGTGAATCTGGCGCCGTTGTTTTTTGGTAGGCCGCTGCTCCGGTCGTCCCGTTAGGCGGCCTGCAGCTCTGCGAGCTTCCGCCGCAGCCGCGCGCCTTTCCTGGCTCTCACCGGTTTCCGCATACAGATGCTGGGCCTGCGCAGCGCCGCGGCGCTGCTCTGAAAGCTGCCTGATTACTACGGTTTTTTCGCTCCATCCCTGCCGTATACGGAGGGTAGCGCCGACAGTAATTTCCTTCGAAACTTTGACGCGCTGGCCGTCTAAGTGAACTTTGCCGCCTTCGATAGCGAGTTTTGCGAGATTACGCGATCTAAAAAAGCGTGCTGCCCACAACCATTTATCCAGTCGCATTTTTGCTGGATTGTCGGCTGTCTTGCTCATGAAGTGACGTCGCCGGGCATGATTTCATCGAAATGCCGTATACCCCGAAAGCGCGTGTCAGTGCGGATTTGTTGCTGGCTGTCAGGCTGGAGCATGGTGAGTAAGTGAACAATGCCAAATGTTTCCGCGCTGGTCAGCACCTGCTCAGTATCATCAATGAGTAAAGTGCGCTCAGGGTCAAAAGGGTGCAGGGCTCGCAGTCTGTGCCAGAACGCTTGCTCTTCTTTTGCGGCGTTCAGGTCGTGGGACACGACAACGTGGTCAAACCAGCGGATGATGTCCACCTTGTTCATTTTGATCGACAGGGTTTCTCGGTGCGCGTTGGTGACCATGAGCACACGTCGGGTGCTTTTATGTAGCCGGCTAAGAAACTCGATAACGAATGGCCTGAGTTTTATCATTTGCCGAACCTCGCGCTTGAGCTGCGCGATATCCATTTCCAATCGCGCGGACCAATGGTCCAGACAATACCACTGCAAGCTGCCCCGCTCGGCACTGAATGCCCCGTACAGGTGGGCGCGTGATTCGGCCTCTGAAATAGCGTGGTGAGCAGCATAGACGCGCGGAAGATACTCCATCCAGAAATAGTTGTCGAAGTGAAGGTCCAAGAGGGTGCCATCCATATCCAGGAGCACCGTATCGATAGCATGCCAGTCGATCATAAAAGCTGTTGTCACCCTGAGGCCAGCGTGGAGAGGCAAATTATGCCTCGATTTAGACTGTGCCGCAGCGCCTCAAGGAAAATCGAGTATTATATTGTTCGTCATGACGGATGAAGCACGATTGCGTGAATTGGTCTCGCCGCTGCTCGACCTGTGTCGAGAAGCGGGGCAAGCTATCCGTGACCACTATTATGCATCCTCCGCGGGTGAATTTGATTCTAAAAGCGACGACTCGCCTTTGACCCAAGCGGACCTGGCCTCTCACAGCATTCTGCAGGCGGGGCTGACGCGCCTGGATAATAGTATTCCCTTGCTGTCTGAAGAGTCGCCGGCGTCGGATATTGCCCAGCGTCGTTGCTGGTCACGTTATTGGCTGGTGGACCCTCTGGACGGGACCAAGGAATTTCTGTCGCGCAGTGGAGAGTTTACCATTAACATCGCGCTGATCGATGCTCACCGGCCCGTGCTGGGCTTGATCTATCTACCGTTAGATAGCACCGCTTATGTCGGCATACCCGGTGAAGAGGCGCTGCGTATCCGATTGTTGGGAGTAAGCGAGAAGGTAACCGAGACATTGGCAACCCGGCCGTTGCGCGATGGACAGACGCTACAAGTCCTGTCGAGTCGACGGCACCGCGGAGAGCGTCTGCGGAAGTGCCTCGATTGGTTGGCGCAACATTGGGGCGTAACAACGCGAAGTAATATGGGTAGTGCCCTTAAATTTTGCCGACTGTCGGAAGGTAGGGGCGATTTCTATCC
>JABSPW010000222.1 GCA_013214285.1 Halioglobus sp.
CGGCATTGCTCATCGCCAACGCCAGCATCTGTGCCCGGGGGCGACCCTGTCCTATTTGCTCGGGGGTCGCTGTAAGTAGAAGCAATCCTGGTGCCCGCGCCGCCAGGCGCTCAACCAGCCGATAGTCCTCCCCAGCGGATCCGGGCTCCCAGTGCAGGTGGTGGGCCTCATCGATGACCACGATATCCCAATTGGCCGCCAATAGTTGGTTCTGTGCCACAGGGTTGTCCAGGAATAGGTTGAGGGTGCTCAGTATGAGCTGTTCGTTTTCGAACGGATTTCCCTCCGGGAAGGCGGAAAGGCGCTCCTGATCGTAAAGTGCGAAGCGCAGGTTGAATCGACGCAGCATCTCTACTAACCACTGGTGCAGTAAAGATGGTGGCACCAATATGAGTGCGCGCGCTGCGCGCCCGGTGAGTAATTGGTTCTGTAGAATCATGCCCGCTTCGATAGTTTTGCCAAGACCGACTTCATCAGCCAGCAAAACGCGCGGTGCGTGCCGCTGACTTACCTCTCTAGCGACATACAGCTGATGAGCAAGCAAGCTGGTGCGCGACCCGAGTAGTCCGCGTGCGTGAGAGCGTTGTAGTCTGTCCAGATGCTGAAAGGTTGCAAAGCGCAGTGCGAAGTCTCTATTCTTGTCGAAATGCCCATTTAGCAAGCGCTGCTGAGGTGTAGTGAGTTGCACGAAAGCATCTAGTTCCAGCTCCGAAACAGTGACCTGGTTTTCATGATGGTCGGTGCCTGTATACAACAACAAACCGCCTTGTTCCTGTACCTCCGTGACCAGGAGTTCTACCTGGTCGACCGTTGATATATGATCGCCAGGCTTGAATCTAAGACGGGTTAGAGGTGCATTCTCGACAGCGTATGTTCGTTCCTCTTCGACCGCTGGGAAGGCCAGCGTTACCCTTCGTCCCTCCAGGTCGACCACGATCCCCAGCCCCAATTGCGCATCTGCGTGGCTGACCCAGCGCTGTCCGATTATGTAGTTCACTGCCGATGCGAGTTCCTGACTAGTCTGTTCCCACTCTGTGCTTCCAGAGCGGCGCGTAGTCTAACACTGATGCAAGCGGGGCGCTTTGATTGATTAGAGGCCCTGTCAGGTGCGCATAGGATGACGTGTCAGGCTGTTGCATGAAAGAATAGTTCAAGGCTGTTCTGGTAAACCTGGATGAGGAGTTCTTCCACGTCGAGTTGTTTGATAGTGGCCACTTTTTCAGCGATGAACGGTAGGTAGAAGGGGGCGTTTGGCTTGCCACGATAGGGTACGGGAGTGAGGTAGGGTGCGTCAGTTTCCAGCAGAATCTGCTTTACAGGGGTGATAGCGATTACCTCACGTACACTGTCGGCTCGGTTGAAGGTGGCGATGCCATTGAAGCCGAGCATAAAGCCTTCACCCAGGCAGAACTCAGCCAATTCGAGGGACGCCGTGAAGCTGTGAATTACGCCTTTGTGCTCCAGTGACGGGCTGGCGTTGCGCAGTATGTCGCGAGTATCGTCATCGGCGTCCCGTGAGTGAATCACCACCGGTAAGTTCAGTTCACAAGCGCTTTGCAATTGGTTTTCGAACGCAGCTTGCTGCACCTGGCGATCGGCGTAGTCGTAGTGGTAATCTAGGCCAATTTCACCCACTGCCAAGATACGCGGATCCTGGGCGTTGTGACGGATGAGATCATCGATTTCTGGGCAGTAGCCAGCGGCTTCGTGGGGGTGAATGCCTTGAGTACCCCAAATATAGGGGGCACGGCGCGTAAGTGCCATGACCTGGTCCAGGTTGTCAGCCGAGACGGCAATCGTGATGATCCTTTCAATACCGACATCACGCGAATATTGTAGTATCTCTTCAAGGCCAGATGCTGCCAGATAGTCGAGGTGACAGTGGGTTTCGACGATGGGCGTGTTGAACCGGGGAATCTCTCGACGTTTCTTTTTGCTCATGATGTGCTACTTTTGCGAACCTGTTCGGTGCTCTCGAGACGCCTCCGTTGCATAGATGCACGAAGTTCATCTACGGTAGTTGTAATCTGGTTCCAGACCCAATTGTGCAGGGGCGAATTAGCTGTGCGATTGTGAGCGACCAACGCATATTCGATATTAATTTCCCCTCCTGCTGGCATTGTTACACCGGTTAGTCCCGCGGATGCACGGCCTTGCTCCAGCAGATAAGCCGGTGCTGGCATGAAGTAGTTGGTCTGACGCAGTACTGCCATCGCGGAGAGTAGTGCCGATATCTCCAGAACGCCCTTCGGGTGATGCACCAACGGAACCACACCGGAGGTATTTCTCTGGACTTCGAGTTGTTCCCGGTCGGGTACGTAGAGCTTGATCATCGGAAAGTCCAGGAGTCGTTGCCAGCTGCTATCGCCACGAGTCAGGGCATGGCCTTTGCGCACCAGAATGGCGAGCGAGCTTGTACCCAGTTTCTCGACGCGATAGTCAGTACCGTATTGAGCGTGTTTCACTTGGACGGCGAAGTCCAGGTTACCTAAGGACAGTGCTTCCAATTGGTTTTCCAGACGCGATTCGATGCGAATATTGAGCCAGGGTGCTTTCTCGTTCAGCCGTTTGATCAGCGGGGGCAACAGAGCGATGCCCACGTGCTCGGACAGCGCGATGGTGACGCCTCCCCTAAAAGCCGCGGGGTCAAAGTCCTCCCCGCCGAGCAAGGTTGTGATGTTACCGAGAATGGCGTCCAGGCCTTCGGCGATTTCCAGGGCCCTCGGTGTGGGTTGCATACCGTGGCTGCTGCGGGTGAACAGCGCGTCCCCGAACAGGCCGCGTAATCGAGACAGGGTCTTACTCATGGCGGGCTGGGTGATAAACAACCGTTCTGCCGCCCGTGAGACGCTCCTCTCTTCGAGGAGAACATGCAATGAAATCAGGAGGTTAAGATCGACTTTATGGAGTTCTCGGGTGTCCATGGCTAGATATGAATCGAATTCATGTGGATTATAGGTCTAATGCATTTGTTACATATCATAGCGGGTTCTACTATGGTTGCAACTAACTCATTTCCACCATGCCATGTGTTGCGGTGGTGGGGGATCCATCCAGGTCGTCACGAGTTACGTTACACCCGCCGCGTCAGTGGCGGGTTTTTTTTGCCCGGTCGACCGTTGCTCGTGCACCAGATATCGCACGCCCCGGGGGCAGTCAGATGACGTCGCCTACCGCCATAAATCAGGGCTTTGTGGAAGGGGAGCACATCGGCACGTTAAGAGCGCTTGGACTTGGTCGGAGTAGCGGCTAGGCGCGTCGATGTGGCACCCCCTTTGCTTTGGGTGGCTTTGATGGCTTTTTGACGTGTTGCGGTATCGCGGGGGGATGCCGATGTGGGTTTTTTGGGCCTGACAGGTCGCGCACCGGCTTTCAATTTAGGCACAGGTCTGCCAGGGCGGCGCGTTGTCGCACGCTTGCGCTTGGGTGAGCGAATTTTGGCTTTTGCAGCGACCGCAGCATCTTTGGGTCGACCTGGACCAAGTTTGATGGCCGCTGCATACAGCTCCTCGTAAGAAGCGACCAGACAATCGTGGTAA
>JABSPW010000223.1 GCA_013214285.1 Halioglobus sp.
CTTGTAGTCATAGCAGTCATCGCCGTTGAGCCCTGTTCCCCCCAGGTCATCCTTTATCGTCAGATCCGTTCCCGGCTTTTGCGGGGGTGGAGGGTTGCGAGCATAGAAGTTGTTCAACCAGGTGCCAGCGGCACAGCAAATTTCGTCGATCTCCGAATGGTCACCAATAAAACGAACCGTCAGGTCGTCGTTTGGTGTGTACAAAGCCTGGAATCGCAAGCCCCAACGGTCCCTATCATTTATTGCCTCATTCTCCTGAATGACTTTACCGACAACATCGACGGTGCCGTCACGTTGCATATTAAAGCCGGTCAGGCGCACGGCCAATTCGTCTGCAATCAGAGTGAATGACTTCGCCCCGCTGACATCCCATAAGCCGTAGTCGCCGCCACCACCTTGCAGAAACCCGGTGCCCTCAAAGTCTGGGGCGACGCTATCGATGAGCACGGCACCAGCAGGCGTGTTGCGGCCGAACAGCGTGCCTTGGGGGCCCCGCAGCACCTCGACAGAGGCAACATCCACCATGTTGTTGATCATAGAGCTCTGGCGTGCCCGATACACCCCGTCGACATAAAGCCCGACGGAGGATTCCAGACCAAAGTTCTGTGAGCTCGTAAAAATACCACGGATCGAGAAGGTTGCTGTCGACGCAGCCTGTGTCTGATCGACAATCAGGCTGGGGGCCAGAGATGACAGCTCGAACATGTCGCGTATGCCCGATTCACGCAACATTTTGGCAGTAAAGGCCGTTACTGCTACAGGCACATCTTGCAGGTTTTGTTCACGCTTCTGAGCTACAACCACCACTTCTTCGAGGGCAGTTTGCGCAACAATGGGCTGTGAGACTGATAAGCCCGATAGGAGTATCAGAGCGGGAGCAATTGAATTCGGATACGCTTTGTGCATGGTCAGGGCCTCTGGACATTGTGCTTTTTATGCGCTGTTAGCGTTTCAGCGTCCTTGCAAGGTAGGCCAATGATAGATGAGGTAGGGTAATCTTGTCACTGGCACTATTGCAGGGACGCCGTTTTTTATAACCACTGTTGGGCTAATATGGTGCGTGCCCCGGCTTTGGCAATTCGGCTCCACAGACGCGACAGTAATGGGCTTCGGGATCGCGCTCCACCGCTGCACAGTTGCTGCAGTTACGTGATTGCAAAGCCTCCCGATCTAACGCCGCGCGCTGCGACACTGTGAGTTCGGCGGTGATGATGCCAGTGGGAACGGCGATGACGGCATAACCGATAAGCATGCCGACGGAGGCGATAGTGCGACCGATTACCGATTGTGGCACTACATCGCCGTAGCCCACTGTCGTGATAGTGACGATGGCCCAGTAAATACTCACTGGGATGCTTTCGAAACCGTTTTTGCCGCCTTCTGCAACATACATGAGGCAGCCAAAAATGGTTGTTAGGATCATCATTAGCGCAAAGAAAACAAACACTTTTCGAGCCGAGCGCCGCAGTGCTGCCGCCATGTGGTTTGCCTCGCGCAGCAAAGTGAGCAGCCGCAATACACGAAAGATACGGAGAATGCGCAGTAGGCGTATTATCAGGAGCGGGCCAGTTTGGGGTATTAAGAGAGACAGGTATGTCGGTAGTAGTGCTAAAAGATCAACGATTCCGTAGACGCTGAGTACGTAACCTCTTCGATTTGCCGTACACCAAATGCGCACTAAATATTCCACCGTAAACATCAGGGTAAATGTCCACTCCAACGATAAAAAAAGAGTGGAATAAGCGCGGTAGTCGCCAACGGAATCCAGTAACACCACCACGACGCTCAACAGGATGACGAAAATAAGACAAATATCAAACCATTTGCCTGCGGCTGTTTCAGTGCCGAAAATGACATCGTAGAAGGCTTTCTGCAGAGGCGTTTGCTGCCTTTTTGACATGTGTCTATAGCGCTGGAAGCGGCCGCGAAGAGATAGGGTCACTATAGTCAACGAAGGCCTTGTTGTACATTGTTGCCTCCGAAGTGTGTATGTAGCAGTGTCAGTTTTTCAGGTTGACGCTGTTACCGATGATTTTTTTAAGCTTAATATTGCTGCAGTGATTTCTACCGACGATGGGCTTCATGAGAGCGTTTTTCTTTAAGCGGTATATATTGTTCGCATCGCTACGGTGGTTCGCGCGCTAGTTAGAGGTTGCGGTGTGCGGCTAGGCAACCTGGGCTGCCGCCTGTAGGGCGCCTGCGGTCTGTATTAGAGGGGGCTCGGGCTCAGCGTAACGAGATTGCATTGCCGATACACGCCGGTCCGCGGTGGACAAAAGAACGGTAAGCCGGGTTCAGATCGCGTATGAATGATAGATTCAGCATTGACTTTTTATGCGGGAGTTCCTAAAGCGGTTCTGAACCGCCCGGACCTACAGTTGAGCCACCACGTCAACCATGGCGGCGGTCAATGTGGCGATGTCAGTGCTGTCCATGACGTAGGGTGGCATGACGTAGACCAGCTTGCCAAAAGGGCGCACCCACACGCCGCGTTCGACAAACATGGGCTGGACGCATCGCAAATCTACGGCTTTTTTGAGCTCGATAACGCCGATTCCTCCCAGCACGCGGACGTCAGCGACGCTAGCCAAATCAGCGGCGGGTGTCAGGCCTTCGATCAATTCCGATGCTAAGGTTTGTAGACGGCGTTGCCAGGGTTGTGAGAGCAGAAGATTGATACTCGCGGTCGCCACTGCACAAGCTAGGGGATTTGCCATGAAGGTGGGGCCGTGCATGAATGCGCCGGCCGCACTCGCACAGATCTCTTTACTCACGCGGTCACTACACAGGGTGGCTGCGAGCGTCATGTAGCCCCCTGTCAAGGCTTTGCCGAGGCATAGGATGTCGGGAACAACCGCAGCGTGTTCCAGCGCAAATAAGGCACCGGTGCGTCCAAATCCTGTGGCAATTTCATCGAAAATCAGCAGTACCTCGTGTTGATCACAGAGCGAGCGCAGGTGTACCAGATATTCGGGCGAATAAAAGTGCATGCCGCCGGCGCCCTGTACGATCGGTTCAACGATGACTGCGGCGATGTCTTGTCCGTGGTTGATTAATAGAGATTCGACATCCGCTAATTCGCTCGCCGCGCAGGATTGTTCGAATAGGCACGTGGGCCTGGGTGCGAACAACTGCTTTGGTAGTACTTCACTAAACAGGTGATGCATGCCTGTGGACGGATCGCACAGGGACATAGCGCCCAGGGTGTCGCCGTGATAGCCGTTGCGCAAAGACATCAGTTTCTGCCGACGTGGTCGTCCGCGGCCCTGCCAATACTGAATCGCCATCTTCAGAGCAACTTCTACTGCTACTGAGCCAGAGTCGCTAAAAAAGACGCGGTCTAGCCCGCAGGGCGTCATGCCCACCAGCAGTTCGGCGAGCTCCACGGCAGGAGGATGGGTGAGTCCACCGAACATCACATGAGCCATCTTCTGGGCTTGTGTTGCCAGTGCGCGGTTCAGAACAGGATGATTATAACCATG
>JABSPW010000224.1 GCA_013214285.1 Halioglobus sp.
AGTGCATCTTCCGTGGCATCCATATCACCGTCGGGGCGAATTATCCCATGTGGCTGCTCAGGCCAGTCATTATGGTGTGCCAGCCAATCTTGTACTGCGTCTCTGCTATGCAGCATGTTACATCTCAGGCAGCGCGCGCGATCGACGCGACCATGCAGGTCGACTACGTTGCGACTGCCGGCCTTTTGATGCAGGCCATCAACGTTTTGGGTGATTAGCAGTTCGATCCGGCCGCGTTCCTCAAGCTGCGCCAGTGCGTGGTGGGCAATGTTGGGCTTCGCATCGCGCATCGTGGGCCACCCGTACCATGACCGCGTCCAATAGCGCTTGCGTGTGTGCTCCTCTTGTATAAACGCGCGCTCCTGAATCGGCGCTTTGGGCAACCAGTTACCGGCGTCATCGCGGTACGTCGGAATGCCGGAATCCAGGCTGATGCCAGCCCCGGTAAGGACCACCAGCCGCGGGTTGTCACACAAGAATGTCGCTAACTGCTCGGTTTCCCGAATCATTGTAGTGCCCCCTTTGTATCGTCGCTTACCGTTGCTACCTGCGTTACCTAGGCGACCCTGTCATCGAGGGGTGCCGCGGTGTTCCGCTGCATCTGTTGACGTCAAAGGCTGAGTGCTGGGTTTACAGCATTAGAAACTAAGACAAATTTTCCCCAGGTGTTGCTGTGATTCCTGCAGACGAAAAGCGTCTGCTAGTTCCGCCAGATCAAAACTGCGATCGATTACCGGTTCTAGCCCGGTTGCGTTGATGGCTTTTACCATATCTTGCTGGCTGGCCCGCGAGCCCACGGTGATACCGCTGATAACAGCATTTTTTTGAAAAAGCTCTGCTGTCGGTACTTCGCCCTGAATACCAGTCAGCACGCCAATCATTGAAATATGTCCGCCCATCGCTATAGCGCGCACCGACTGCGCCAGGGTACCGGATCCGCCAACTTCAATGATCACATCGACCCCTCTGTTGTCGGTTATTGCCAGCGTTTTGTCGCCCCAGTTTTCGTGCTCGCGATAATTGATCAGTTGGTCGGCACCCAGTTCTTGCAGCGTTGCCAGCTTTTCTTCAGAAGACGAAGTTGCCACGACATTGCACCCTGCCGCTTTGGCAAATTGCAGGGCAAACACCGACACGCCGCCGCTGCCTTGCACCAGCACCGTGTCACCCGGTTGCACCTGCGCTTCTACAAATAAAGCACGCCAGGCGGTGGCGGCAGCGCAGGGTAGTGTTGCTGCCTGCTCAAACGAGTAATCGTCGGGCATGCTGGTGAAGGCGGCGGCAGGCATGGTAACGGTCTCCGCTGCAAAACCATCAACATTGTCGCCAGGAATGCCAGAAATTTTTGCCAGCGTATCGGCGCGGCCACTGGCCCAATGCGGGAAGAAACAACTCATTACGCGATCACCGGGACTAAATTCAGTGACTGCCGGTCCGATGGCTTCAACAATGCCGGCGCCGTCCGACATCGGAATACGCCCATCATCGACCGGGAGTAACCCGCTTGCCACCACATAGTCATGAAAATTGAGCGAGCTGGCATGATTGCGCACTTGAATTTGGTCGTGCTGCGGTGCAGTGGCTGCCACTTCCACTAACTGCAGATTATGCAGACCACCAGGTTTTGCTAATTTGATTGCGCGCACAATATTCTCCTATTGGGTACCGGCGACAGCTCCGCCTGCTGTGGCTGTTGTTCAACGTGACTACAGGGGGTGTGCACTATAAAAAGGTGCATGGGCCCCCTCAGTGGGTAGTACGCCCGCTGTTTGCATGCTGGCAGTTTACGGCAGGTAGATAAGTTACGAAACCATTGCCTCATTGGTTCAAGACCGCTCACCGATAGCGATGGCTGCTAACGCGGCATAGGGTGTTGCCGATATTGTGTGACAAGGTGTTTGCAAGCTGGCGTTCTACTGTGCTGGCGGCGACGTGCAGGAGAAGTGCCGCTACAGTAAGCGTGTGTTGGCGGTCTCACGCAGAAAAAGCAGTGTCACCGGTAGTGCAATCAGTGCGGTCAGTGCCATAACGGCCAGTGCCGGGCCGTGGCTGCCAAATAGCGAGTACAGCCCACCTTCCACCGCGAGCCCAGCAGCGCCAGCTAGCACCCCGGTGACGGTGCGCAGGCTGGCTGCAGTGGAGCGGCAGGAGGTGGGGAATAATTCGCCGCTGATGGCGCCCACGACGACCTCTACCGCAAAATAGCAAAACACTGCAGCCATCCAGGTGATCGGCAACAGCCAACCGTCGGTGTTGTAAAAAGCACTTGCTGCCGCGCTATAAATTGCAATGGCTAGAACCAAAGTGGGTTTGCGTCCGAAGCGATCAGACACGCGGCCGGCAATAACATTGCCGAAAATGGCGATGGTGCCAGCAGCGATAAACAGAACGCTAACCTCGGCCGGGGTGTAGCCGTGGTTGTCTTGTAAAAACTTGGACATAAAATTTAATGTCGTGCTGACCTGAAACCAAAATACACCGGCAATAGTCAGTAACACCAAAATTTCGCGCCGATGGTGCATAAAGAGTGCCTGCAATGGAGCCCAGTAGTGGTTTTTGGGGGATGTTTGCTGCCGCGCGAACAGGGGGGATTCGGGCAGTTTGCGACGCAGCCAGGCAACGTAAAAAATGGCGCAGGCACCGACCACGTATAGCGCTCGCCACTCGCCGGGCAGGTATGCCACGGCGCCATACAACACCGCGGCAAGCCCCGATCCCAGGGCGCCCATGGCGGCGAGAAAGCCAACACCCCAGCCCCGGTGTTTATCGGGTAATAATTCCAGCACGAAAATCACCGCAAGAATTTCTTCTACAGTGGTAAATAGGCGTGCGCTGGCCTGGAAATACATAAATTGCTCTGCGGACAGGGCGCAGGCAGTAGCGATATTGGACAGTGCCAGTCCGACCATCGTCACCACCAGCAGGCGCCGTCGACCAATGCGGTCTGCCACCAGAGCCAGCAGTACAGCGGGAATGGCGCCCAGACGCCCGACAGCCACCAGTTTACCGATGTCCTGCTCGGCGATACCAAAGGCGGCCTGAATATCCGGTAGTGCAATGGACAGTAGTGTCATATCATACTGGCCAATGAAGAACGCCGCGGATAGCAGCCAGAGTATGTTGCGATCGCCGTGGTTTAGCTCGGCAGGAATCGCCAACAGATGCAGCTTCATGGTGTCAGCCCAGACCGCACAGACGGGTTCTTTTTGATCTCGTCACCGGCTTTTGAGCAACGCACTGCACGTGTCCCACAGGCTTGCCCGTGCTGCCGCATTGTTGACCAATGCATGGGTTGATGCCATCTTGCGTTTTACGAAGTATTTGCCTGTCGGCATATCGTCTGCCCTCATGCCTGCCAAGTAGAGTGTGGTGCGGGCACCTTTTTCCGGGGTGATAAACAGCCTGCGCAGGAAAAATTGCGCAAGGCGCGAAAAACCGTCGAGTATTCCGGTATTAACAGCGCCGGGGTGCAGGGT
>JABSPW010000225.1 GCA_013214285.1 Halioglobus sp.
TGCATGTCCGCATAATCGTAATTATGTGCACACCCTGATTATGGAAACATGCCGTACCCAATTTGGGTTTGGAGCTGTAAACCGGGCTCTCCAGCCCCAATACAGCCCCATTAACTGCGCATATTCACAAGCTTTCTAAAAAATCCAATATATTATCTGAAAGACCTTTATAGCCATTGGATAATTCACCATCCAGGGGTGTTAATGATGCCAAGGCTGCTTTTTTCATAGCCAGGTCAGCGTCCATATATTGATGCGTCGTATCAATTTGTTCATGACCAAGCCACAAGGCAATCACCGAGAGATCAACTCCCGACTGTAGAAGGTGAAGTGCCGTCGTATGGCGAATGGTATGAGGGGATATTTTGCGTTTTTTGAGTGAGGGGCAACTGCTCACAGCCAATGCCTGAGCATGATGTAGTCTTTGTTGTACGCCTGACCGTGTTATCCCCTGACCAAATCGATTAGGGAAAACGGCGGCATCCGTTGCTTGACTATAATGCTCGCTCCACTGCCTAAGTGCAGACACCGTTTTTGACCACAGGGGAATAACACGCTCCTTTCTCCCTTTACCGTGAAGATGAATCGCATGCTGATGCTGAAGATCAATATCTTGGCGCTGAACTTGGATGAGCTCAGTAACTCGTGCGCCTGTATTATAAAGAGTCATCAATAGCATGTGATCTCGAAGACCGCTCCAGGTACCTGTATCTGGTGCACTGACCAATGCATTTATTTCAATCTTACTCAAACATTGCACTATTATCTTGTCGGCCCGTTTTGAAGGGATGGACAGTGACTTCTGTATATTCGGTAGCATTTCTGGAGTTTCAGTTGCAGCAAAGTTTAGGAATGATCGTATGGCCGCAAGGCGTGCGTTGCGAGTACGTATGCCGTTATGCCGGGTAACCTCAAGATCCTGAAGAAAACACAGGATGTTATTGTGATTAATGTCATCTAACGTCAGCGTAGAAGCTTTAACGTGCTGCTTGTTTTCCAAAAAACGCAATAACAATCGAAATGTATCCCGGTAAGATGCGACAGTATTAGCGCTTACCCTGCGTTGATTGATCAGATAGGAGCAGAAAAAGTTTTGTAACAGGTAGCCTAAATCGGTTGCGTCACTTAATTTAATCATGATTCACCTCGTTCATTATCAATATTCAAAAAATCCGCAAATCGCTGTGATACACAAGCCATCAATTCAGGAATGACCGACATATACCAATAGGTATCAGAGACTTTTTTATGCCCCAGATAACGCGATAATATGGGTAATAACCGATTAACATTCTCACCGGCCTGATACCAAGCCAAAATTCGGTGACAAACAAAGCTGTGCCTAAAATCATAAAGTCGCGGCGACCGCCTTGGTATTGCCTGTTCAAAGCCTTGTTGCTTACGCAGAACCTTGAAGGCATAGTCGGCTGATCCGATATCCATCGCCCGCCCATCATCGAGTAAAAAGAATGCACCGTGTTTATTGTTTGCTATGGCGCAATCCCTGATAGCTACATAGTGCCGCAACGCCTTCACGGTACTCATTGATAACGGAACAATGCGTTGCCGCCAACCCTTAGACTGCAGCACGCTCAGCTCTTGGTGGTCCAAATCAACGGCAGTATTTTGTAAACGAACAGCTTCCCCGGGGCGTAATCCACTAGATGCCAACAATCCCATCAGCGTTTGCATTGACGCCGCGCGTAGACCTCCAATAGGTGCAAGATTTTCGGCGGCTCTCATCAATTGAATAATGTCCTTTTCGCTAAAAATGAATGGTGCTAATCGTCGATGGGTTGGGCCATTGAACTTGGTTGGTAGAATAACTGCCCTGAAACCCATTGCATAAACGTATCGTGAGAATGGACGCAGGATTGAGAATCGTCTCGCTATAGCGATTGAAGACCCCGATGGGGCCTGATTAGCCCATCGCGATGCCAGAGATATGGTTAACACTGGCGCGTTTTCTTGCTCGGCAAACAAGGCAAAGCTGCATAGAGCCCTTCCCTCAGACTGTAGGCTGTAACCCAGTTGTCTGCGCTGGGTCAAATACGTCTCTACTAAATATGTCCATTGCATGATTAAATCCCCCCAGGCCAAGGCAGAGCCACAGCCTGTAATGACGTTCTATCTACGGATAGATAGCGGCATGTAGTTTCCAGGCTCTTGTGGCCGAGAAAATCAGCGATGGTTTTTAATGAATTGCCTTGTGCTAGCAGACATGTCGCCATGCTATGTCGTAATCGGTGCACTTGACTCGATGCAGCAGGAAAACCTGCACGCTTAAAGGCACAACGAATCGCCTGACGCACGGTTGAAGGTAAAACCGCCTCACCTTTAGGTGCCCGATGGTGAACAAAAAGCGCTCGTTCTGTTGTTGTAGGGCGACCATTGCACAGATAATCAACAAGTGCGTCCTGTAAGGTTGCAGGCATAGGGAGTAGTCTACGTCTCCTGGATTTCCCTGCATGAAGATGCATAACCCCCTTGCGCCAGTCCAGATCATCAAGACAAAGCAATGCGACATCACTTGTTCTTATCCCTAAATCATTGAGGCAGCGAACCATTGCATAGTCGCGTTTTCCTGAGGCTGTATTTTTATCAAAGGCGTTTAGCAGTCGTTCACGCTCCAATGATGATAAAGCAGGCGTAAGCGGAATATTTTCGATCACCTTCGGGTGAGGTATATAGGCTGTGACACAACTCGGACACAAATCATTGGCGGCCAAGTACTGCAAAAATCGACGCATTGAGCATGCGGTGACAGCAAGCGTGCCTTGCGATACTCCGCGAAGGGCACAATCACTGATATAGTCGGTAAGATTTCGTGTGCACAAGGAATCCAGCTGGACATTGGGCCGACGGGAGACCCAGTCAAGAAATTCCCGTGACACTTGGCGACGCTTTTGCCGCGTTGACGGTGAAAGCCCAGCAACATCAATCAGATATTGATCAAAGTCATGAACAAGTTGCTCGTTAAAGCTGAGCAACTGAAAAGGTTGGACCGGAAGGCATATGATTTCAAACCAGCGATTTAGGGCTGCCTTATTCATTTTTTTGTAACATTGAAACGGCAGTAGACAGCTACAGTGGGGTAAGTGCTGGCTCAAGAAAAAATCAATATCTTCTTTTGTCAGCCTTTCCATGGCATTGGATTCCTTGAGCCAATAAGCACAATGTAAAACAGCACTTAAATAAGCTTGTATCGTTCGGTTTGAATAGCCTTTTTTTTCGAGATGGTTTAAATATTGAGATAATTTTTTGCTGGGAATAAGAGTGGTTTGCTGTAAAACGGCTTGGGAATGGATATAACGCTCTAACATGAGAATTCTCCTATTGCTAAGAGTGTATTCCCATATTATGCGGACATTAGCAGGGCATGGATGCCAAGTTTTTCAAGTATGAAGGGCGTGATGAAGGTAATGTCTCCATAATCTGGGTGTGCACATAATTACGATTATGTGCATGTCCG
>JABSPW010000226.1 GCA_013214285.1 Halioglobus sp.
TCCATGTCGCACGCCCTCAAGTGTCAACGGAATCTGCTCGCTTTCAATGACGGTCAAAACCGCGCTCAGAAACTCTGCCTTGTCACGTTGCACGACGGCAGCAAAATCATTGTCATCAGGTTGTCGCCATTCACTGCAACCCGGCTGCTCGTTCTGGATTTCGGCTAACACGATCCCAGATCCCAGCACCGGAACCGCCGCAGTGGTGACCCCTGCGGATTTGATCAGTTGTCTGCGTGTAGGCGCCATAATTTCTCCTCCAGTAATTCTCTAACGAGAATACCCATAGAAAAGATAGCATCAATGACGCCCTAACGCCTGTCAGGGGGCGCACTGCCCACACTTGTTATGTTTCGTCTTTAGCAGCTCACTCAACAACGTCAACGCCGCGCCAAAATGCCACCATTCCTTCAATGTGCCTGGCTTCTTCCTTAGCAGTGGGATAAAACCAAGCGGCTTCTTTGTTCGTGTCGTTTTCGACACAGATATCGTAGTAATTAGCCTCACCCTTCCACGGACACAATGACTTCGCGTTATCGCCAAGACGATTGGTGCGCATTATTTCGACCAGCCTGGCAGCTTCGCTAACGGCAGCGAGGCCATCAAAGCGATCCTGCAAGAAGAAGCCAATATTGATCTGGATAGGGCGGTGATCGTCGATGGCTCAGGTCTCTCGCGAAACAACCGGATGACAGCACATCAGATGATGGCAGTCCTCAGATACATTTATCGGCATGATGACATGCTGAAATTGCTGGCCACACTGCCGGTCAGCGGAGAGAGCGGTACACTGCGTTATCGCCAGAGTATTCGTAAGGCGCCTTTGCAGGGGCAAATCCGCGCGAAGAGCGGATCGCTATATGGCACCTACAACCTCGCTGGGCTGCTGGAGACTCGGTCCGGTGAAACCTTGTTATTTGTGCAAATGATCAGCAACTATTTTCCCCCGGAGCGAGACGAGGCTTTGCCGGCCATCGCTCCACCAATAGAAACGTTTGAACATAAACTGTATCGCAGCTTGTATGAGGGGTTCTGAGTCAAACCGGCCCTATGAGGCCGGTTCAAACTTTAACTCCACACCTCCAGTAGCAGCGACGCGGGTATAGGAGATATCAGCGGCCTTTTGAACGCCGGTGAGCAGGGCGAGCTTTCCAGTGGTATCCCCTATGTGATTGTCGGTGGTCAGCTAGGCGTGGAGGACGCCGTGTTCAAGAAGGTTTGGGCGGGCCGGCCTGCGAGGTGTCGCACCGCCGGCTTCGACCTGCCGATTAGAGCCTGCCCCGCGACCGCAGAGTGCTTTGGGCATGAGTAGAGGGCACTTTGGCGAACTGGGCTAGTAAGCTTAAGAAGTGTAACGATTTTTCTCAGGCGAGTAGGGCAGGGAAGCCGAAACCGAACGTATTCCGAACCTGGGCCGCACAGGCTCACGAATCGACCAAAGTCAGCGGACGCTGGATGAAGCGATTCAAGTCGACGGCCCAAGGGTTTAACTGGGATTCACGCACGAAAAGCCCCGACGCCTGCGGCTCGTAAGAAGACTCAGAAACCTCCAGCACCTTAAATGGGGCAGCCACAACCGACGCAGGGCACATAATCGGGATCGCAGGCATTGCCAAGGCCATCATTATCCTCGTCAGCTTGGTCCGAGTTGGGTGTCAGCGGACAGTTGTCAACAATATCGAAGCTGCCGTCATTGTCATCGTCCGTGTCGCAGGCGTCCCCTCCATCGACAATCCCACCATCGGTGTTCAACTGGTCGAAGTTGGGCGTCGCAGGACAGTTGTCCTGGGAATCCACCACGCTGTCTTCATCGAGGTCTTCGTTGACCGTCGTCGTCAGCACGGCGTCGGAGACCACAGTCACCCTGCCGCGATCATCCGGGTAAAACCGTTCTGCATCCTCGAAGTATACCTGCATAAACACGCTGGTAATCAGGGCAGCAATCGTGGGGTCACCCAGATCCACGGCGGCCAGATCCGGTAGGGCTACACCGGCGAGCGTGACTCTTATCGTAATAGACTGGAGTGCGAACTCTCGGCCCTCACTAACGCCATCAACAATTTCATAGGTCCCGGGATTGTTAAACCAGTTCGTCACATTCGCATTGATCTGGCGGGTCAGGGACGGGACGGGAAAATTGTATGTAGGATCGCGGGTAAAGTCATAGATATCCGGGTCAGGGTTCTGGTCGGATACATCGTACTGTAACTCAACCGTGGTCTTGTTCCGCGAGGGATACACGCCATGTGTTACGGAACTCACAGATACATTTGTCAGCTCCTTGTGAATAGAGAGGTCACTGCCAAACACATTGATATTCAGGCTGACGTAGCCCTTTTCTTCGCCAAAGAAAAGACGGGATCTGAAGATTTCGTCGGGATCGAACGGGTTGACTGACGAGCGGGGATAGCCTCCGGCTCCATACCTTGCCACCATAAGTATATTGTCACTGACCTGGTCCTCGAGATACGTGTACTGCTGGTAGGCAAAAGTACCATCAGGTTGCGGTGCGTCACTTAAATGGTCCATCACGACGTACCCGTAGGTATACGCGGGATTGGTGGAACCACCAGCCCCAAGGTGTTCTATCCAGTCGTTGACAATAGCTGAACGCAGTGGGCCACCTACTGTGACATCGAAGTACTCGGTTGCCTGTGAATTCGCCGACAGAACGAGTGCGAAGAGTACACAAACGAGGGCTCTATCTAATGTCATGGCGAGCTCCCTGCCGATGTTGTTCTCAAAATTGCTTATTATTAGTACCACTTGTCACCAGACTAGACCATTACCTTCCCCTACTCAAGCTGAATTAGTAGGGGTAATCATGAGCTGCCTCCTGGACCCAGGGTACTGGCGGGCTAACCGGGCGAATTAGCTGCCGGATTGACCCACTGGCATAACGACTTAACCGCCATGACCAGTTTCGTCGGATCTGGCATTAGCTCCATGGGGGGATTTTCTGTAAGTTCACTCGACGTACCTGCCGCACTCGACGCCGTTGTAAGCTCTGCAAGGCCTTGTACCGGATGGAATGGCGTCGGGTTTTTCGAGTACGCCGAGTAGAATTACCTTTCGGTTTTCGATGAGTACGGGGGGCGGAGGGAATAAGAAATGTCCCCTACTTCCCTCTTATGCTGACTACACCGTCACGTCAGCACAAACCCCTCATAGTCGTTCTCCACAGCTTTACGGCTCAGTTCTGCGAATCGTGGGAAGCCGCCCACATAGATCATGAAGCCACCCTTCTTGCCTTCGATATTTTTACCCTGTTTCTGGATGGCGTCTATGTATATCGAGGCGATCGACCACTCCGATTTCAACGCCTCAAAGCGCCGCATAAAAGCGAACTTGATGACCTGGTTCAGCTTATCAGCCAACGGATAGGTCGCTGCCTGGAACGTCAGGGCTTGCTGGAACAGGACACCGAGAGCGCCTGGCTGGAACTGGAGCCTGCAGATGACACGGATGCCA
>JABSPW010000020.1 GCA_013214285.1 Halioglobus sp.
GTCGGACGGTTACAAGGAAATCACTTGATTTCACTGCGTTTTTTCCACCATACGCGGCGTGCTCACAGCCCCCCCAAGGCATTCGAGACGACACAAAAAAACGCCCGGATGCGACCGCATACCGGGCGTTTTCGATGTTGAAATGCAACCCCGCTGGTTACCGCTTGGAGTACTGAGGACGCTTGCGCGCCTTGCGCAACCCCACTTTCTTGCGCTCCACCTCGCGAGCATCCCGCGTAACATACCCCGAACTGCGCAGACTGCCTCGTAAAGATTCGTCATAGTCCATCAGTGCGCGTGTAATCCCGTGGCGAATCGCCCCTGCCTGGCCAAAACTTCCGCCACCGGCTACGGTCACGTTTATGTCAAATTTGTCGGTCAATGCAACAACCTCTAGCGGCTGCCGGACAATCATGCGCGCAACCTCACGACCGAAATACTGGTCGAGGGGCCGCTTATTAATTGTGATACTGCCGCCTCCGCTCTTCATGAAGACGCGGGCCGTAGAGGTTTTGCGACGACCGGTTCCGTAGTATTCAGTAGCTGACATGGTCTGAGTCCGTTAGATATTCAGTTCTTGAGGCTGCTGCGCTGCGTGTGGGTGCTCGGCCCCGGCGTATACCTTCAATTTACGCAACATAGCACGCCCTAGCGGATTGCGCGGCAACATACCCTTAACCGCATTCTGGAGTGCACGCTCCGGCGCGCTTTCCATCAATTTTTCGAAGGACTGCGACTTCAAACCACCGGGATAACCGGTGTGGCGGTGATACATTTTAGCGCTGGCTTTGGCACCCGTGACGCGAACTTTTTCAGCATTCACCACCACGATATAGTCACCCGTGTCCACATGAGGGGTGTACTCTGCCTTGTGCTTGCCGCGCAACCGGTGGGCGATTTCACTGGCCAGGCGGCCCAGGGTCTGATCGGAGGCGTCCACCAGGAACCAGTCGCGATTCACCGCATCCGCCTTGGCGCTAAAAGTTTTCATGCATACCCGCCTCATCATGGAGCAGCCCAATTTCGAGAGCGCGGATATTACTCAAAGGACCGGCCTATTTCAAGCCGAAAATACCCCGATGTCGGACCCCTGCGAAACTCCCATGGCCCTCCACACCGGGCCTTGTGCGCCCACACGGGGGTGACAATCACAGGGATCCTGGGGCTTCTAATGCCGATGCTGACGTGAGAGGTACTCATAAGACTGCATTTCCTGCAGCCGTGAGACGGTGCGCTGGAACTCGAACTGCAGATTCCCTCCCGCATAGAGCGCCAGCAGCGGCGTTTCGGCGGACAACACGAGTTTGACGTTGCGATCATAGAACTCATCCACAAGATTGACAAAACGCCGGGCCTGGTCATCAAGATCAGCACGGAATTCCGGGACCCCTGAAATGAGTACCGCATGGAAGATACGCGCCAGTGCAATGTAATCGTTTTGTGAGCGGGGTCCGTCGCAGAGTTCGGCAAAATCGAACCACGCTACACCGTCTGCGAGACGACGACAGGTGATATAACGCTTATTAATCTGCAACCGTTCCCAGTACTTGCCAGGCTGCCGCGCCAGGCGTTCAAAGCTGTCCTGCATGCTCCGATCCGCGTCTTCACTCAGTGGATAATGGTAGAGCGCAGCCTGTTGCAAAGTGCGCAACCGGTAGTCCGTACCGGCATCCACATTGACCACCTGTGTGTATTGCTCGAGCAGCTCAATAACGGGCAAAAAACGCTCACGCTGCAGACCATTTTCATACAGGCGTGCGGGCTCAATGTTCGAGGTAGCAACCAGGGTAACACCACGGCTGAACAAACCGCCCATCAACCCACCGAGGATCATCGCGTCGCCAATGTCGGTGACGAAAAACTCGTCGAAGCAGAGTACTCGGGTGTCTCGCGCGAGCCGATCCGCCACTGTTTCAAGAGGGTTTTTCTCACCTTCGAGGCTGGTGAGATCCGCATGCACGCGTTGCATGAATCGATGAAAGTGCACACGCAACTTGCGCTTAAAGGGCAGGCACTCAAAAAAAGCATCCATCAAGTAGGTCTTGCCCCTGCCAACGCCACCCCAAAAATAGAGACCCCTTTCAGGTTCGATGGGTTTGCCGCGGAATTTGCGCGCCCACGCTTTGAGACCGCCCTTGGATGTTACAGACCCGGTAAGCAGCCGTTCATACAAGTCCTCGAGCAACAGCACTGCCGCTTCCTGAGCAGGATCGTGAACAAAGTCCTCTTGTATCAAATCAGACTGATAGCGTTGCCAGGGCGTAGTCATCGAGCGGTTTCAGTTACGCAAGAGCGGAAGCCGGACACTTTAACGACCGGCCCCAATGATGGCAATGTTGCTGCCAAACTACTGCCGCTTGGCCATACAGGGTATACTCACGAAGAACAGCATCGGCACGAGGTATCTTTTTGTGGAATCACCTGAATACAGTTTCCAGGTACTGCTCAGCTTTGGAATTGCACTTGCAGTGGGGGGGCTGTTCATTGGCTGGATAGCCGGCAAGCGCTTTTCCGGGAACGCGCAGAAACAGCGGGACCTGACGCTCAGACTCGACCAGGTACTGCAGGACAAAAAAGCCTACGAAGATGATGTTGTAGAACACTTTACTGAGACCGCTAAACTACTCAACACGCTCACCGAGAGTTATCGGGAGGTCCATAATCATTTGGCGAAGGGGGCGGACGGGCTTTGCCAAGGTAAAGGGCCAGTGTCCCTGGAACATATACGGAATAGTCAAGATTCGTCACAAATCCCGGGCAATCTGACGCACATACAGCCCCCTCTCGACTACGCACCAAAGACATCACCGGATGAAAAAGGCATGTTGAACGAAGAGTTCGGGCTGGAGCGCGAGGAGACCGGGGAGCCCGAAACAACAAAAAAAACAGGCTAAAACAACACGGCTAAGGGGCACGGCGCTCTTGATCGGATCTCGCTGCCCGCTCGATCTCATTGGCATTCACATGATCGCCTTCAAGCCGTGTGTTTCACCCAAGCCCGCAAGGCCGTAACACAAAGCACACTGATATCTTATCCACACCGCAGTGCTCTGGCGCGCACCTTGGCGCCTCAGTCGATTGTTCATATACAATGCGGGGACCCACCACTCTCGGTCCAACATGAAAACCCTGCTGACAGTTTATCTATGGCCTGCTCTGGCCGGTATTTTCGCGGCCCTGCTCATCCTGGACCGACTGATGTTGCCGGGCGGTGCGTCCGGAAATACGTCGTCTGCTCCCGTCAGCTACGCGGATGCAGTGCAAGTAGCGACGCCTTCTGTCGTCAATATTTATACCGCCAAATTGGTCAGCCAACGACGCAGATCCCTGCTGGAGAACTCGGCACTCGGGCGCATGATCCGCATTCCTTCCAGGAGTCAGCGTATCGAGCGGGCTCTCGGCTCAGGCGTGATCATGTCCAAGGAAGGACACATCCTGACCAACAATCACGTCATCGCCGGCGCCGACGCCATCCAGGTGATGCTGCACGATGGACGCTCGGCAAATGCGGTAGTGATTGGCACGGACACTGCCACCGACCTGGCCGCCCTGCAGGTGGATCTGGCGGACCTGCAACCCATCACCTTTGGGGACTCCAACACCGCGCGCGTGGGCGATGTCGTGCTCGCCATCGGCAACCCACTGGGTTTTCGGCACACGGTCTCGCAGGGCATCATTTCCGGACTGGGTCGATTCGGCGTGCAGTCCAATACTTATGAGGACTATATTCAGACGGATGCGATTATTCATCAGGGCAACTCCGGCGGTGCGCTGATAGACGTGCGCGGTCGACTGTTGGGAATTAATACACTGATTTACACAACAGGCAACCCGGCCAGGCACTCATCGACAGGTATCGGTATCAGCCTGGCGATACCGGTCAATCTCGCGTACTTGGTCATGCAGGACCTGATCAATTACGGCGAGGTGGTTCGCGGCTGGCTTGGCGTCAGCGCCGAAACCATCCGACTGGCAGATGATCGACAGGCACTGGAGATTATCAATGTCGCTGAAAATAGCCCTGCGCAACGCGCAGGGCTGACGCCTGGTGACGTAATCACACACATCGGTGGCAAAGCGATCGAGGACGGCCGGCTCACGATGCAAGGGTTCGCGCGGCTAAAACCGGGCGAGCCCGTCGAAATCTCGCTCTTGCGCGGCACACAGAGTTTACAGCTGACCGCCGTCGTGGGCGTGCTGAACTCCTCTGGCGGACAGCATATTCGCCAAGACAAATTTGACTGATTGACTCATTCTCGCGCTATTTACCCGTGCGCAAATCGGCGCTGCGCGCATGGGCGGTCAGCGACTCGCCGCGCGCCAGAATAGACGCGCTATTCCCCAACACGCGCGCGCCCTGTTCACTGCAGCGAATAACCGAGCTGCGCTTCTGAAAATCGTACACGCCCAGCGGCGAGAAAAAGCGCGCGCCACCGGCAGTGGGCAGCACGTGGTTGGGGCCCGCGCAGTAATCGCCGAGGGCTTCACAGGTGAGTGAACCCATGAAAATTGCGCCCGCATGCCGCACTAATGGCAGCAGCGCTTCCGGGTCAGCGACGGACAGCTCCAGATGCTCTGGCGCGATGCGATTGCTAACATCCACGGCTTCCGCCAAATCCACAGTCAGAATCATCGCGCCGCGTCGCGCCAGCGCGGTGCGGACAATGTCCGCCCTGTCCAGGGTAGGCAGCAGTCTGTCGATGCTACACTGCACACGGTCGAGGTAAGCCGCATTAGGGCACAACAGCAGAGAACGCGCGTTTTCGTCGTGCTCCGCCTGCGCAAAAAGGTCCATCGCCACCCAATCCGGGTCTGTTGTGGCGTCGCAAATCACCAGGATTTCGGAGGGACCTGCCTCCATATCGATACCCACCCGCCCAAACAACTGGCGCTTGGCGGTTGCCACGTAAATATTGCCAGGACCAACAATCTTGTCCACCGCTGGGATCGACGCTGTACCCAGTGCCAGTGCAGCGACAGCCTGAGCACCACCAATAGTAAAGACCCTGTCGACTCCGGCAATCGCAGCCGCCGCCAATACCACGTCACTGATACATCCATTAGGTGCCGGCACCACCATAATCACTTCCGCGACACCTGCCACCTTTGCCGGCATTGCATTCATCAGCACAGAGGATGGATAGCTGGCTTTGCCGCCGGGGACGTACATCCCTATACGGTCGAGCGCCGTAACTCTCTGACCCAACACGTTACCCAGTTCGTCGGTGTACTGCCAACTCTCCTGCAACTGATGCTGGTGGAATGATTCGACACGCCGGGCAGCGTATTCGAGCGCTTCGCGCTGGCACGAATCGATGCTGCATAGCGCAGCCCTAATAGTCTCTGGCGCCACTTCCAACTCGGTTACCGCTTCTGCCTCCAAACGATCGAAACGCGCCGTATAGTCGAGCACGGCAGCGTCACCGCGCGCAGCAACATCCGCAATAATAGCCGAAACAGCATCACTGACCGTGTCATCTGATGTCTCATCGCGCGCGATCAGCCCAAGCAGTGCACTGTCAAAGCCCTTACCGCGTGTATCAAGTCTTTGCATCACGCCTCGCCTCCACTGCGGAAGCTAGATTGTCGATAATATCATTTATCGCGTCATGTCGTGATCTCAGAGCGGCCTTGTTCACGACCAGCCGAGAACTGATCGAGGCTATTTCCTCAAGCGGCTCCATTCCATTGGCACGCAGCGTGTTGCCCGTATCAACGATGTCGACGATCAGATCCGCCAGCGCCATAATTGGGGCGAGCTCCAGTGCGCCATAGAGCTTGATAATATCCACCTGTAGTCCCTGCCGCGCAAAATAGGCTCGCGCGATATTGACGAATTTCGTAGCCACCCGAACGCGGCTGCCGCCTGCGGCCCAACCCACCTCTGCAGCGGTCATAAGACGGCAGCGTGCGATTTCTAGATCCAGGGGCTCATACAATCCCTCCGCACCATGCTCCATAAGTACATCTTTTCCCACAACGCCGACATCTGCTGCACCGTGGCGCACGTAGGTCGGCACATCAGTGCCACGAAGTATGACCAACCGGACATCATTGTGATTCGTTTCCAACAGCAGCTTGCGACTGGTCGCAGGGTCTTCAGCCGGCTCAATCCCGGCATGCGAGAGCAGAGGCAATGTCTCCTTAAGAATACGCCCTTTCGTCAGCGCAATTGTCAGCTTATCCGTCATGGCGTGTACTGTGTTGTCTCTGCAATTAATATCGGCCCGGCCGGCGACGGGTAGACTGGATTCAAGGGTCAGCTGCCCGCCTGCTCCTGCCACTGGTTAGGAGTAAACGTTCGAATATTCACTGCATGAATAGACCCGTCAGCAATCTGTGCTGTTAAAGCAGCGTAAACCAGCTGTTGTTTCTTCACTGGACGCAAGCCCTGAAACACTTCACCGATTGCAGTGATATCATATTTATTACCCTCCCCCTGCACATGAAACTCACATTCCGGCAGGTGCTCCTGCAACAGCGCTTTGACCGAGCCTGCGTCCATCTACTACCCCCCCCTTTACCGTCCAAAATGGCACCCCGCGGGTGCCTCAACGCACTATCGCAGCTGTACGGCGGCGCAGGGCGATAGCCGGGTAAAAAGAACGCAGTTTATGGCAAAAGTGGCCCGATAGCGACTGACCTAGTGGCCTCATCAGGACGCCTCGTCGACATCTACGACCACGATGGCCCAATTGTCGATAACCGCGTCCAGATCGCCGTCGTAGTCCCGTGCGGAAGCTAGAAACTGGTCACGATACACTTCACCCAGATTAACGCTCTCTATAATTACATTCAGTAACTTCCATTCACCGTTTTTCGTTTGCCCCATCTGATATAGCACTTCATAGGGCACACTTCGATCCGCAAAAACAAGCTGACGCAAAGACACCCTGCGTTCCTCGCCTGCAGCCGGTTCGAGCTCGATTCTGGACCCACCGAACGCGAGCAGGCCCTTGCTGTAGGTACGCACAAGCGAGGAGCGCATGGCCTCCGTAAAACGATCAAGCTGACTGCTCAACTGTTCACGCCCCGCCTCGTCGAGGGAGCGGTAGCGTTTTGAGCTGGCGTAAGGGCCCATTACCTTGCGCGCAAACCCCCGGTAATCAATCAGCGGATCCAGCAACGCCTGTATCTGGGCATAGTAGCGCTCGGGCTCTTCATCCACATAGTCTTCAGCCACCAACACGACTTCCATCACCCGAGCCGTGGTGTCTTGCACCAGGTCGTAGGCCGGGTGCTCCTGTGACGACAAGGGCATGGCGACAAGCAGGAGAAGCCAAACCACGTTTGCACTCACTTTATGCACCACATAAGACATGGTCGGTCCTCCCCAAGACTCCATTCAGTCGTCGCTGTTTACCACTTTGGAGGCCATCCAAATTGTCTGAACAGCCCCTACTTTTGCCCAGTTTGCCCTGTATAATCGGCGCCTGCTTTAAACAGATAAAGAGTCCAACGCCACTGTGCCACCCACCCTCTCAGACACCCATTACGGTCTGTCGGTTCCCAAAGATCTGGCGGCGCATACTGTAACAGGAAATCTGCACTGATGCTGTTGGCCACGGCAATGATCTTGGTCGGCTTTATCATACTGATATGGAGTGCAGACCTGTTTGTTGCAGGCGCCGCATCCATCGCAAAAAACATGGGCATGTCGCCCATCATCGTCGGCCTGACAATTGTCTCCTTAGGCACTTCCGCACCGGAAATCCTCGTTGCATTAACCGCCTCGCTGTCTGGCGCAGGCGAGTTAGCCATTGGCAACGCCATTGGATCCAATATCGCGAACATTGCCCTAGTCCTGGGCGTCACTGTCTTGGTCGCGCCTTTGATGGTGCAGGAACGGTGCATGAAAAACGAGTTCCCGATTCTACTGCTGGCAACTGTCATCGTTGGACTACTCATAATCGACTACGAACTCTCTCCGCGGGACGGTTGGCTAATGCTATTCATGCTTTTGATTATCATGTCGCAACTGGCACGCAAACAGTTTCGCGATGCTGAACTGCTTGAGGAAGCGGAGGACGAACCAGAGACAGTACTGACAAGCGGCAAAGCCTGGTTAAGTTTCCTTTTCGGTCTTGGTCTACTGATCGGCAGCTCAAAAATTCTCGTAAGCGGGGCGGTACTAGCGGCTGAAGCTCTCGGTGTGTCGGAGCTGATCATCGGGTTGACTATCGTTGCCATCGGCACGAGTCTTCCAGAGCTGGCCGCTACTATTACCAGTGCCATGCGCGGCCACACCGAGATAGCACTGGGCAATATTATCGGCTCCAACCTTTTCAACCTGCTCGCGGTAATGGCCATTCCCGGCATTGCAGGCGCCCGCGCGCTGGATCCTGCGGTCATTACACGAGACTACCTAACGATGACACTCCTGACGATCTTTCTGGGGCTGGCCATTCTGGTTAGTCGCATGCGGTCTAAATCTTCGCCCGGTCACGCCTATCTGGGCCGCATACTGGGTGCGCTGTTAGTGTCTTGCTACGCACTGTATTATTATTCTTTGCATTCCACTCTGTAGCCGGGGATAAAACGCTATGACGGAGCAAGGCTCCATCAGCTACGCAGATTCGGCGCGACGCACCATTCGTATGGAGGCGTCTGCGGTGGCCTGCCTGGAAGAACGCATTGGGGAAGAATTCAACCGCGCCTGTCAACTCTTGTTGCATGTGCAGGGCCGCATCATCGTCACCGGGATGGGAAAATCCGGACATATCGCGCGCAAGATTGCCGCGACCCTTGCCAGCACTGGCTCGCCCGCATTTTTCGTTCACCCGGGCGAAGCCAGTCACGGCGATATGGGCATGATCACGGCACAAGATACCCTCATTGCCTTGTCCAACAGCGGTGCCGTACCCGAAGTGCTGACCCTGTTACCCCTGCTAAAAAGACTCAATGTCCCCTTGGTGAGCATGACAGGCTGCCCCGATTCAACCCTCGCGACCGCCTCCGATGTCCATTTGAATACAGGGGTGGACACCGAGGCCTGCCCTCTGGATCTGGCACCCACCTCCAGCACCACCACCGCCCTGGTGATGGGTGATGCTCTGGCGATTGCCCTGTTGGAGGCACGGGGTTTCACCGCCGATGATTTCGCTTTCTCCCATCCCGGTGGCACGCTGGGCCGTAAATTACTACTCAAGGTCAATGACGTGATGAAAACGGGTGAGGACATCCCCATCGTCACTGCAGACCGTTTGCTATCTGAGGCACTCCTAGAAATTAGCAACAAAGGGATGGGCATGACTACAGTGGTGGGCGAAAACGGTCGAATAACTGGCGTATTCACTGACGGAGACCTGCGCCGAACACTGGATGCACGTATCGACATTAATGCAACCGCCATAGGACAATTAATCAGTACTGGCGCCAAGACTGTTTCTCCCGACATGCTGGCCGCGTCTGCCCTGCGCATTATGGAGGAAAATGAAATCAGCTCCCTGGTGGTGCTAGATGATGCCGGCAACCTTGAGGGCGTCGTGCACCTGAAAGACCTGCTGCACGCGGATATCGCATGAGCATGCTGCGATGAATGCTGCACAAAGCACAGCTGCCCTGATACGGCTTCTAGCACTGGATGTCGACGGTGTACTGACTGATGGTCGCCTTTATTTTGGCAACAATGGGGAGGAACTGAAAGCATTCAACATCAAGGATGGACTTGGTATAAAACTGTTGCAACATTCGGGTGTCCAAGTCGCTATTATCACTGGCCGCCAGTCTGATATCGTTGCCCGCCGCGCCCGCGAACTGGGTATAAACGAGGTCATTCAGGGCCGAGAAGATAAACGGGAGGCCCTGATGGAATTGTGCCACCACAGCGCCATTCACCTAAAGGAGTGTGCTTATATGGGAGATGATCTTCCAGATCTTGGCGCTGTGCTTGCCGCCGGACTGGGCATGACCGTAGCCGACGCCGATGCTGCGGTGCGCAGGGCCGCGGACTGGGTCGCTGCAGCGGCAGGCGGCTGCGGCGCAGTGCGGGAGGCTTGCGAGTTTATATTATCATCCCGGGGGGAGTGGGACGGGCACGTGGCGGACTTCAGTCTATGAAAAACCTACTGTTGACCCTGATGTGCATTATCCCGCTCATCACGCAGGCATTGCCTGACGACCGTGACCAGCCCATCCACATCACCGCCGATAAGGCCCTGCGTGATGAAGTAGAGGGCTTCACTGTCTACAGCGGCAATGTTCGCCTGGTTCAGGGCAGTATGGAACTGGATGCAGACAAACTCACCATCTACCACAATATCGATCTGGCGGACGAGATAATAGCTGAAGGAAACCCCGCAAAGATGCGGCAGCAACCGGAAGTAGACGAAGCTGTTGTGCATGCGCACGCACTGATCATTACCTACTTTAAAAGCGAAGACCGGGTGAATCTTAAGACGAACGCTCGCATAGAGCAGGAAGGCTCTGTCGTTGAGGGAGACGCCATCGATTACTTCATAGAACGACAGCTGATTACCGCGGAATCGGACGTAACACAAGAGGATAACAAAGTTGTAGTCGTGATCCCCCCCAGCATGCATAAACAGGGGAACGCCAAAGAATCAGGGAACGGCGCCACCGGTGAATTGAGGACAGGGGACGCTCCACAAGATGATGCCACAAGCTCAACTGAGAGCGAATAATCTTGCCAAAGCCTACCGTGGCCGGGACGTCGTGAGGGACGTATCGCTGGCGCTAGACAGTGGTCAAATTGTTGGCTTACTGGGACCCAACGGTGCGGGTAAAACCACCTGCTTTTATATGATCATCGGCATCATTTCAGCAGATCGCGGCAGTATCAGCGTCGACGGCGAAGACATTACCAATCTCACCATGCACGAAAGGGCACGTCGCGGGGTAGGCTACCTGCCGCAAGAGGCATCGATATTTCGCAAGCTCTCTGTGGATGAAAATATTCTGGCGATCCTGCAAACCCGTTCAGACCTCACTAGGCGAGAACGGCGGGCACGCTGTGATGAACTGCTGGAGGAGTTTAGCGTACAGCATCTGCGTGACAGCCTGGGCCAGTCCCTATCAGGCGGAGAGCGGCGACGCGTTGAGATTGCACGAGCTCTCGCGACAGAGCCTCATTTTATCATGCTGGACGAACCATTCGCCGGCGTAGATCCTATTTCGGTCAGTGACATCAAAGATATTATCAACCACTTACGTGATCGGGGCATCGGCATTCTCATCACAGATCACAATGTGCGCGATACTCTGGATATCTGCGAGAAAGCCTACATCGTGGGTGATGGAAAGATTATTGCCTCTGGGAGCGCACAGGACGTCCTCGATGACGAGCACGTACGACGCGTTTATCTCGGAGAACAATTTCGCATGTAGCACACCTCGACGGCCCTTGGAAATTTTGCCTGAGTACAACGATCCGAGGAAAAAACAAGCAATTTTCACGCCAAACTGTTGCCACGCTGCGGCGGCGGGAGATACACTGACCGCGTTTCCAGCACACCAGACGCCGCATACAGTGTGATCGGCGGGCAACACACAAGCCGCAGGCTTATGACATGAAGCAGTCACTCCAACTCAAGCTGGGTCAGCAACTTACCATGACCCCGCAACTGCAGCAGGCCATACGCTTGCTGCAGCTGTCCACCCTGGACCTGCAGCAGGAAATCCAGGAGGCACTGGAGGCGAACCCGCTATTGGAAGTCTCGGAGGACGAATCAGTCACAGCGGGTTTACCCACCCCTGAAGCCACACCCGCGGTTCCTGACCCGGATGGCTTTGAGGAGGGGGCGGAATGGGATCCTGCCGCAGGTAAAGAAGCCAATGAACTGCCACAAGACCTGCCGGTCGATGTGCAATGGGATGACTTGCTGCCGTCCTCCTCCGCCGCAGCGCCGCCCGCGCCCGACGACGGGGTCGAAAATGACCTGACAGCGCGCAATCCGGTCAACGAATCGCTGCGTGACCAAATGCTCTGGCAGCTGGGTCTGACGCGCCTGTCTGACACCGATAGGCTGATCGCACTATCGATTATCGATGCTACAGACTCGAATGGCCGACTGCTTATGTCGACAGAGGAAATACATGACTCCCTGATAGAAGAAATGGACATTGACCCGGAAGAGGTCGTCGCCGTTTTGCACCGACTACAACAATTTGAACCTGCAGGCTTGTTTGCGAGGGACTTGCAAGAATGCCTGCAAATACAATTGGATCAGCTACCGGCAGGCACTCCGTGGCTGGAGCAGGCCAAACTGGTGATCAGCCGGCACATGAATCAGCTGGGGAGCAGCGATTACGCCCAAATACTGCGTCGCACACGGCTTAACGAGGAGGAGCTCAGGCATGTATTGTCGCTGGTGCAGTCCCTGGATCCCAACCCCGGCTATACTGCTGTACCGGAAGACGTTGAATATATTGTGCCTGATGTCTTCGTTAGCAAAAAAAACGGCCGCTGGCTGGTAGAGCCGAACCCTGATATCGCTCCCAAGCTGCGCATCAACAGCGAATATGCCAGCCTCATCAAACGGGCTGACAACAGTGCGGACAATACCTACCTGCGCGATAACCTGCAGGAAGCGCGCTGGTTTCTCAAAAGCTTGCACAGCCGCAATGAAACGCTCTTGAAAGTGTCCAGTAAAATTATTGAGCACCAACGCAATTTTCTCGAATATGGGCCTGAAGCAATGAAACCGCTCGTGCTGCACGACATCGCAGAGGCTGTCGATATGCATGAATCCACGGTATCGCGCGCAACAACCAACAAGTACATGCACACGCCACGTGGGATTTTCGAACTCAAATACTTTTTTTCCAGCCATGTTGCAACTGCTGGTGGCGGAGAATGCTCTTCCACTGCCATTCGGGCTTTGATCAAGAAACTGGTTGCGGCGGAAAATCCACGCAAACCACTGAGCGACAACAAAATTACTCTTTTGTTACAAGAGCAGGGCATTGAAGTGGCCCGTCGCACAATCGCAAAATACAGAGACACGCTCTTCATTCCACCCTCTAATGAGCGCAAACGGTTGGTTTAAGGCCGCCTGGACTATGGCCATTGCCCACAGTTGCCTTACACTGAATGTACGGTACACAGGCTCCCCACTCAGCCGGGACTCAAAGCCCACCTCGTAAACTCCATATAAGGGAACCATCTATGCAACTCACGATTACTGGTCACCATCTTGAAATCACAGCACCCCTCAGGGAACACGTCGAAACCAAGATGCAACGGTTGCAGCGACACTTCGACCAGATCACAACTACACATGTCATACTGACCGTCGAGAAAATGGTTCAGAAGGCGGAGGCAACAATCCACATTGCCGGCGGTGACCTCTTTGCCCATGCCGAGTCAGAAGATATGTACGCCGCAATCGATGCGCTCGCCGACAAACTCGATCGCCAACTCATCAAACACAAACAAAAACACCGGGGGCACTGACACACCACAATGCCCTACCTCAACCAGATCCTGACCCCGGAGCGCACCGCCTGTTCAGTTCCTGGTGTCAGTAAGAAGCGACTCTTTGAGACCATTGCGAGGCTCGTTGTCTCTGACCAACGTTCTCTCCCCTACGACGACGTGCTGAACAGGCTTATCGCCAGAGAGAAACTGGGCAGCACCGGTATCGGTAAAGGCATCGCCATCCCGCACTGCCGGGTAAAAGACTGCAGAGCACCACTAGGCTCCCTGGTCACCCTGGAGGCGCCCATCGAATTTGACGCACCGGACGAACTTCCTGTCGATCTGCTTTTTGTGCTGCTGGTGCCTGAGGAAGCGCATCAGCAACATCTGGATATTCTCGCCAATGTTGCTCGGCTGTTCAGTCAGGAAGATTTCTGTCGTGACATGCGAGCAGCCAGGGACAGAGAGGTCCTCTATGAGATCGCCTGCAGCAAGGAGGGCTGAACGTGCGACTTGTCATCATTAGTGGCCGCTCTGGTACCGGAAAGAGTACGGCACTGAACCAGCTTGAGGATGAAGGGTTTTACTGCATAGATAACCTGCCCGTATCCCTGTTACCCGCACTGGTTGAAAAAACCAGCGGCGATGAATTCAACGTGTTCGGAGGCGTCGCAGTATGCATAGATGCTCGCAATGCATGGCAGGAACTGAAGGACTTCCGCACCATTCTTGACTCCCTCCCTGAAACTGTCGAAACCCAGGTTCTATTTCTCAACGCCAAGGAGATCACACTGCTACAGCGGTTTGGAGAAACACGACGCCGACATCCTCTCAGCTCTGACACGGTCTCCCTAGCCGAGGCGATCGGTAAAGAGCGTGAATTACTGGAACCCATATCTTCGAGCGCTTCTCTGGTACTGGACACCAGCCAAATGAACATTTACGAATTGCGCGACGCAATAAAGCAGCGGTTACTGGGTTCCGAGGCGGGCACCATGTCCATACTACTGCAATCTTTTGGTTTCAAACGCGGCGTACCAGCAGACGCGGACCTGGTATTCGATGTTCGCATGCTCCCTAACCCGTACTGGGTGAAAGAGCTGCGCCTGAAGAGCGGCCTCGACAGGGAGGTAAGGAGTTTTCTTGAATCTCAACCTATGGCGGGCGAGCTGTTCAAGGACGTATGCGGCTTCCTGGACAGCTGGCTGCCCCGCTACCGCGAAGGGAATAGAAGTTACATGCATATCGCACTGGGTTGTACCGGGGGGCAACATCGTTCAGTATACTTGGCGGATCGACTCTACCAGCATTATAAACAAACGCTTCCAAACATGAATGTCAGGCACAGAGAACTACAGTAGAAGGCCAGTTTGTGATCCAGACTCAGGTAACAATCGTCAACAAGCTCGGTTTACACGCTAGAGCAGCAGCAAAATTTGTTGCCTGTACAAGCGCCTTTTCAAGCCGCGTTCAAATGGGCAAGGACAGCGAACTGGTCGACGGGAAGAGCATCATGTCTGTCATGATGCTAGCAGCGGGCAAGGGCACTGTTCTGGATCTCGAAATAGATGGCGATGACGAAGAAGACGCCCTAGCGGCCCTTACGCAATTGATCGAAAACTGCTTCGACGAAGACGAGTAACCACCCCGCTAAACGCCGCATTGACAGCTCTAACCCTTATCCTGTAACTAATCACGTTGTTGCTGTCGCAACTTTTCCGGATAATTTCACTCGCTGACAGCAAGTCGAGTGTGCCCTTGGTATGATTCAGAATCAGGCAACATCACAGGAAACGCTCGACAAACTTTCCAGCGCATTGAATAGCGGTACTTTTGTCGATGCGCGGCGCATGCTCAATGGCCTATCGCCTGCTGACGCGGCTCACTTGCTTGAATCCTCGCCCCCTAAATTCCGGCACATCTTGTGGCAGATGGTAGACATTGAACGCGAGGGTGAGGTGCTCGGCGAACTTGGCGATGAACTGCAAGCGCAGTTCCTGGGCGATATGGATGCTAGCGAGGTCTCTCTACTAACCGAAGGCCTTGAAGACGACGACATCGCCGATATCCTACAGCAAGTTCCCGACCACGTTACCAGGGAAGTGCTCAATGCCATGGACCAGCAGGATCGGGCGCGCCTGGAGCAGGTCATGCACTATCCCGATGATGTCGCGGGTGGTTTGATGAACACTGACACCATCACGATCCGAGCGCGCTTGACCCTCGACGTCGTCCTCCGCTATCTGCGCCGTCATGATGAACTTCCGGCGATGACGGACAACTTGATCGTGGTCAATCGTTCAGACCGCTTTATTGGCCTGCTGCCACTGCGCACACTGCTAGTCTCGGATCCGCACATATCGGTGCGGGAGATGATGGACATGGAGGTAGACCCTATTCCGGTCAATATGCCTGATACAGAAGTTGCACGCCTGTTTGAGCGCAAAGACTGGGTATCCGCACCAGTAGTCGACGAACAGGGTCAGCTTCTCGGTCGAATCACCATTGACGATGTCGTAGACGTAATTCGAGAGGATGCAGACAGATCGCTTATGTCGATGGCAGGCCTGGTTGAGGATGAAGACACCTTCGCTCCCGTCACACGAGCCATGCCACGTCGCGCCATCTGGCTCGGAATTAATCTTATCACTGCATTCATCGCGGCGTTCGTCATCAATATCTTCCAGGGAACTATCGAAAAAGTCGTCGCGCTGGCCGTACTGATGCCCATCGTTGCTTCCATGGGGGGTATTGCTGGCACACAAACCTTAACCCTGATGATTCGCGGCATTGCCATGGGGCAGGTCCTGAAAAGCAACCAGATTTGGCTGTTGAACCGGGAGCTGATCATCGGACTATTAAATGGGATGCTATGGGCAGCTGTGGTGGCAGTGGCTGCTTCGCTTTGGTTTGATGACTGGCATATCGGTCTTATTATCGCTGCCGCTATGGTCATCAATCTGCTCACCGCTGCGCTTACCGGCGCGGCCCTTCCTCTGCTGATGACACGCGTCAATATCGATCCGGCACTTGCCGGCGGCGTGATGCTCACTACCGTTACCGATGTCGTTGGCTTCGTATCCTTCCTTGGTCTGGCCACACTTTTCTATGCCTGAAAGGGGGGAGCAACGCAGCAGTATGGACGACAGACCCAGCAAAAGCGCACGTAAGCGCCGAATGCAGCACCTGCAGAGTGTAGGTAGAGCCTTGCTGGATTTGAATGATCGTCAATTGCAACAAATACCTATCGCAGATGAGCAGCTTATTCACGCGATAAGGGACTACCGCACAATTCGCAGCAATAGTGCGCGAAAACGCCAATTGCAGCTCATCGGCAAGCTAATGCGTGACGTCGATGCTGCACCCATCGAGACGGCCCTTGCGTCACTATACGATGCGAGAAGTCGCGATGCAGCACAGTTTTCCCAATTGGAAAAACTGCGCGAAGACATCCTAACCCTGGGCACAGAGGGTGCCAACTTGGCAATAACGCAGTTTCCTCAAGCTGACAGGCAATACCTGCGGCAACTCACTCTGCAACATCAACGCGAGATGCAACATGGGAAACCGCCTGCCGCCAGTCGCAAGCTATTCCGCTATCTGAGAGCGCTACGGAGGGATCAGGGCGACAGCGACTAACAGGCATTGTCCGCTGTCTGTGGTTTGACCAGCACGTCATTCCAGATATCTGTAATTGAGTAGACCGCAGTCAAGCGTTGCTTCGCCCTGCTTGTTTAACATCTCACTCCCCTCGAACATACCAGCCGTTGCAGGCGGTCAAGCTAGCGGCCGAAGCCGCCACCCAGAGCAGGTTTTGTCCACTTGCAGTGCAGTCACCACGTCACCGCTGAAGCGATGCGCCCCAAAGAGGCAACTCGTCGAATACTCACGATCCACCTTCAACGGGTACAGTAGACTACATCGTGCTCCTAGCAACAGCGTTAATGAGAACGCCACGCAAGCTAACATCTTCCTGTCCAATGGCGCCCTCAGTAATAACATCTGCGGCACAAGGATGAAGGCGTAAGGCTGTACGAAGAGTTGATCCGCTTTCATCACGAAAGCTATGCACCTGCTCGGTCCCTATTAAACCTCTTCCTACCAGACCGAGCAGCTAGTTATTAGAAGTCGAGCCTCACTGGCATGCACCGCCAAAATAATCAGCAGCATGACAATACCACCTGAGAGAATACTTCCAGGCCCAATCGAAGAGAGACGCTGCCAAGGTGTGATCCATTTCTAACGGGAAGCGCAGTCCAGGGATCACGGATATCGCCACCCAAAGACTAGAGTAAAATAATGTCAAAGTAGTCCTGGCTGTAGCCTGGCTCTGCTCGCAAGCTTATCGTTTTACCGGTAAACTCCTCAAGGTCGGCGAGACTCGCTGACTCCTCATCGAGCAGACGATCAACGACGGACTGTGACCCCAAAACCATCAAGGCATCATTGTCGTAGGCTCGGGCATCACGCAAAATTTCCCTAAAAATTTCAATACACACTGTTTCTGCTGTTTTCAGGACGCCTCGTCCGAGACAAACGGGGCATGACTCGCACAAGGTGTGCTCCAGACTTTCACGAGTACGTTTACGAGTCATTTCCACCAAACCCAGCTCGGAAACGCCGGTGATCTGGTTACGGACAGGATCCCGTTGCATCGCCTTTTCCAGAGATCGATGTACCTGCCTGCGGTGTTCTTCATCGTCCATGTCGATAAAATCGACAATTATGATGCCTCCTAGATTGCGGACACGGAGCTGCCGCGCCAACGCAGTCGCTGCCTCAAGATTAGTCTTTAATACGGTCTCTGCGTGATTACGCTTGCCAACAAACGAGCCCGTGTTCACATCGATCGTTGTCATAGCTTCGGTCTGGTCGATGATCAGATAACCACCTGATTTAAGTTCAACGCGCCTATCCAATGCACGCTTAATTTCGTCCTCCACACCGTAAAGGTCAAATAGTGGCCGCTCGCCACTGTAATGCTCAAGCAAGCCTGTGACTTCAGGCACGTATTCTTCACAAAAATTATGTAGCGCGTTAAAGCATGCCTGATTGTCGATCATAATGCGTTGCACAGAGGGGCGTGCAAGGTCACGCACGGTGCGTAGGTGCAGCGACAGGTCCTCGTAAAGCAGCTCTGCCTCTGTCGACGCCTCACCACGACGAGACACCACAGACCATAATCGTTTCAGAAATCGCAGTTCCGCCCTGATCTCTTCGCTACCTACTCCCTCCGCCGCTGTGCGCAATATAAAACCGCTAAAACCGGCCATCTGCTCTACATTAAGTGCCTCCGACAATATCTCCTGCAGGCGGTACCGCTCCTTGGGATCGTTGATTAGTTGCGACACACCGACATGGTCAGTTTGGGGTAGCAGTACAAGATAGCGAGCAGAAATGGACAACTGCATTGTGACCCGCGCACCCTTGCTCCCGATGGGGTCCTTGGTCACCTGGACAATGACCTTCTTGCCTTCGTAGAGGTGGTCCGAAATGTTTTCGGAGGGACCACCTTCAACCATGTTGGTGTCCGAGACATGGATGAAAGCGGTGCGCTCTACCCCAATCTCAATGAATGCCGCCTGCATACCCGGCAATACACGGACTACAGTACCAGCGTAAATATTGCCAACGATGCCCCGGCTAGCAGATCGCTCTATATGGACATCCTGAGTTGAGCCGTTATCCACTACCGCGACCCGCGTTTCCATCTGTGTGAAATTCACCAGTATTTCTTCACTCACCGCGCTTCTCCCCCCTTGCCTCCGCAGGCATCTCCAGCGCAGTGTCTAACCCGGCAGCGCGCAACAATTGCCAGGTTTCAGCCAGCGGCAGGCCAACAACGTTGCTGTAGCTGCCGCGGATACTTTTGACAAAAGCACCACCAAGCCCTTGTATCGCATAGCCTCCGGCTTTGTCCCAGGGTTCATCGGTAGCAAGGTAGGCCTGGCAAACTCGGGGTTTCAGTCGCACAAACTCGACATCTGTTGACACCAAACAGGTCGATGCAAGCTCGCCGCTGCACAAACAGACGGACGTCAGCACACGGTGTGCACGGTCGCTCAGGCTGGTCAGCATCGCGAAGGCATCCGCTATGTTGCGCGGTTTACCCAAGGTTCTGCCATCCAGAACAACCACGGTATCAGCGGCCAGCACAGCCATGCTCAATCCAGAGGATCTGCGCTTTACAACCGCAGCCTTCTCGCACGCCATACGTTGTACGTATGCCGCCGGAGATTCTTCAGGCAGCTTTGTTTCATCGATATTCGCTGCCTCGACGGAATGACGCACACCGAGCTGTTCCAACAACTGTCGGCGTCGCGGCGAAGAGGAAGCGAGAATTATGCGCGAGTCTGCCATCTCACCTGATCTCGAAATTTCTACGCAGCCGCCTTAGCACAAGCAAAACCACCGGCCACAACAGGGCGCTGGTCACGGCAGGCAAAAGAAACTGCGGAGGCACCACACTGACACCCTCAATGTTCTGAACCCACTGACAGATCAACTGGTGGATCCCGACCAGAATGAACACCACACCAGCCTGTTGCGCCAGGCTATAGACGCGCAGGCGTTGGTAAAGCAACAAGGACAGCAATGCCACCACAACCAGGGCCAGGGCATTCTGGCCGAGCACCGCACCTTCCAGAATATCCACCCCTAAGCCGGCGAGTAACCCGGTGGCAATACCAATACGATGAGGCAGCGCCATACACCAATAAATCAGTGTCAGCGTCGTCCACTCAGGCCGCGCCCACTGCAGCCAGGTCGGCAGAGGAATCACGGTCAAGACCGCCGCCACTAAAAAGGTCACGAGAATGACGAGATAGCCAGACCCTTGACGCTGTGCCACCGATCAGCTGTCCTCGTCGAGGCGCATGGTAAAGACCAGCAGAACATGCCGACTGCGATCCAGCGCCGCACTCGGTAAGGCGAGCACCCGTGCAAACAGTTCTCCGGCGTCTCGCTGCACTTCACTCACAACAGCCACGGGATAGCCCTCGGGAAAGCGACCCCCGAGACCTGAGGTCACCAGCAGGTCTCCAGGCTCGATATCAGTAGTCGCGGACACATGACGCACCAATAACAGACCTAGCTGTCCGGTGCCTTCTACGATCGCTCGTACCCCATTCCTGTTTACCCGCACCGGCACCGAGTGGGTGACGTCAGCAATCAATAAGGCACGGGAAGTCCGGTCGCTGACCTCTACCACCTGTCCCATCAAGCCATCCGCATCGATCAACGGTTGTCCCGCGAAAACGCCATCCCGCGCGCCCTTGTTAAGAACGAGCTGCAGGCGCTCAGGGTCTGGCGATACACCGACCAATTCCGCCACCAACACGTCGTCACGCAGCAGGGCGCTGGAATTCAGCAGGGCGCGCAGGCGCACATTTTCCACCTGCAACGAGGCCATCTGCTGAGAGCGCCCCTGCAGCACAAGATTTTCTTGATTCAACCTTGCATTTTCCTCCAGTAGGTGCGTCCTGGAACGCAGGTGCGTATCCACCCAATGTCCCATGCGCACTGGCACGTTGGCTATCCAGAATACCGGGTAAGCCAGCGTATCCAGTACCGCTCGGCTGGTATGAAGCTTATTGTAATGCAAGTCGGTGGCGATCAGTCCTGACACCAGAATAACAGCGAGAAGCACACGCAGCGCCAGGGAGGACTCTTTGACAAATAGCGGCTTGATGTCAGCTCCTCAGCGAGTGTCAGCAGCCGCCATACTAACGCAGTCTATCGCCGAATACAGGCGTCGCAAGTTGCGGCCGGTGGCATATTTACTCGGTGGATAATAGGTCGATAGTCCGACGATCCATACGCTCCATGGCAAGTCCTCCTCCCCGGGCGACACAAGTGAGCGGGTCGTCCGCCACAATAACAGGCAGGCCCGTCTCCTCAGAGATGAGGCGATCCAGGTCACGCAGCAGGGCACCGCCACCGGTGAGCACAATACCACTCTCGGCGATATCAGCGGCCAGTTCCGGCGGTGACTGTTCGAGCGCAGTCTTCACGGCCTGCACGATGGCGTCAAGGGGATCCTGCAACGATTCAAGGATCTCGTCACTGTTGAGAGTGAAGCTGCGTGGCACACCCTCCGCAAGATTGCGGCCGCGCACATCGATCTCGCGTAATTCACTACCGGCAAAGGCGCAACCAATCTCCAACTTAATCCGCTCGGCCGTCGCGTCACCAATGAGGCTACCGTACTTACGACGCACATGGGAGACGATCGCTTCGTCAAAGCGATCGCCTCCGACGCGCACGGAGTCTCGATAAACGACGCCGTTGAGGGAGATGATCGCCACCTCCGTGGTACCACCGCCGACGTCGACCACCATGCATCCAGTCGCCTCGTCCACGCTAAGACCGGCTCCGATGGCAGCCGCCATGGGTTCCTCAATCAAACGTACATCTCTTGCGCCCGCGCTAAGAGCCGATTCGCGAATAGCGCGCCGCTCCACCTGGGTAGACATGCAGGGGACACAAACGAGAACTCTGGGACTCGGGCGAATGAACTTACTTTCGTGCACCTTGGCAATGAAGTGCTGCAACATTTTCTCCGTGACGACGAAGTCCGCGATCACGCCATCCTTCAACGGGCGTATGGCAGTAATATTACCGGGAGTGCGGCCCAACATGCGTTTGGCCTCCATACCCACCGCCTCGATTGTCTTTTGACCGTCGTGGAAACGAATCGCTACCACCGAGGGCTCGTTCAGGATGATGCCCTTGTCGCGCACATAGATCAGGGTGTTCGCCGTACCAAGATCTATGGAGAGGTCGTTTGAGAACGCTCCGCGCAGCTTTTTGAACATGAATATCTGTTACCCTGTGACTACGACGGGTGCACCGCCATTAGAGTTATTTGAACGTCTATTCCAAACAACATTCCCGCCCGGGAAAAGCGTCGCGGAGCCGTTTTCCTGGGGGACAAATCGAGTGGGGTCACTGTACCAATCACAGGGATTTTGGGCAAGGCGCAAATGTGATAAGTTTACGCCCCCTGCGACCGGGTACTTAATGTTCAGCCTATCATCATGGCCATTAAAGAAGACGAAATAGAAAAGATCGCGGAGCTGGCGCGTATTCGCATTTCCGAAGGCGAAATCGGCCAGGTGACTCGGCGTATCGCTGAGATCTTGCACATGGTAGACCAGCTGCAGGCGATCGACACCCATGAAGTGGAGCCAATGGCCAATCCGCTCGACGCCAACCAGCGCTTGCGCCCCGATACAGTGACCGAGGACAATCGACGCGACAGTTTCCAGGCGATCGCGCCCGCCACAGAAAATGGCCTGTACCTGGTACCTAAAGTCATTGAATAGACCACGAGAATGAGCCAGCACACGCGTCATGTACGATAAATCGGTGGCAGAACTGAGCCAGGGACTGCGCGAGGGCCAGTTTTCGAGCCTTGAAGTGACCCGTAGCTTCCTGGACCGGATCGCCGCACTCGATGGTAATCTCAACAGCTTCATCAGTGTTGATGAAGGCGCCGCCCTCCGAGCCGCCGAGGACGCCGACAGGCGGCTGGCAGCCGGCGATGCGACCGCCTTGACCGGTATACCTGTAGCTCACAAAGACATTTTCTGCACAGAAGGCCTGCGCACCAGCTGTGGCTCCCGCATGTTGGATAATTTCATACCACCCTATGATGCGACTGTCATCCACCGCTTCAAACGCGCTGGAGCGGTCATGTTGGGGAAGACCAACATGGATGAGTTTGCTATGGGCTCATCCAATGAAACGAGCTACTATGGCCCGGCTCGGAATCCCTGGGACACCCAACGGGTGCCTGGGGGCTCATCAGGCGGCTCTGCTGCTGCAGTAGCCGGTAGGCTGACGCCGGCCGCCACGGGCACCGACACCGGTGGCTCCATCCGCCAGCCCGCTGCTCTGTGCGGCATCACAGGTCTAAAACCCACCTATGGTCGCGTGTCACGCCTCGGTATGATCGCCTTCGCATCCAGCCTGGACCAGGGCGGCCCCATGGCACGCAGCGCGCTAGACTGCGCCCTTTTACTGAACACGATGGCAGGTCATGATCCTCAGGACTCAACCTCATCGACGGTACCAGCAGAAGACTACAGTGAAGGCTTGGATAGACCCCTCGATGGCTTGCGCATCGGCTTGCCCTCCCAGTATTTCAATGAGGGCCTGGATACAGCCACGGGTGAGCGTGTGCGCGCAGCGCTAACAGAGTTGCAGTCACAGGGCGCCACTCTTGTGGAGGTATCGCTGCCCAACAGCGCCCTATCTATCCCGGCTTACTACATCATCGCCCCAGCAGAGGCATCAACCAACTTATCCCGGTTCGACGGTGTGCGTTATGGCTATCGCTGCCAAGATCCTGTCGATCTGCAGGACCTCTACTCGCGCACCCGGGCAGAGGGCTTTGGCGAGGAAGTCAAACGCCGTATTCTGGTGGGCACTTATGCACTGTCTGCCGGTTACTACGACGCTTACTATAAAAAAGCACAACAAGTACGACGGCTGATCAAACAGGACTTTATGGACTGCTTCGAGGCAGTCGACGTCATTGCTGGCCCCACCACAATCGGACCCGCCTTTGCATTAGGGGCTAAAATCGACAACCCGATCGCAATGTACCTTGAGGATGTCTACACGCTAGCTGTTAACCTTGCCGGCCTACCCGCTCTATCTCTGCCCGCCGGCTTCGTCGGCGGATTGCCTGTGGGGCTGCAACTGATCGGCCGTCATTTCGATGAGTCTCGCCTGTTGCATGTCGCGCACCGATTCCAGCAGGCCACTGACTGGCATCTGCGCGCACCGGATACCATTGGCAGCGAGGCGGCGCGGTGATGCAGCTCGAACCCGTTATCGGTCTAGAAGTCCACTTGCAGTTGGCGACCCGTTCCAAGATTTTTTCCGGATCAGCCACGAGATTTGGTGCAGAACCCAATACACAAGCGAGCGCAGTAGACCTCGCAATGCCCGGCATGCTCCCGGTGCTCAACGGCTACGCCGTGGCCTGTGCGGTGAAATTTGGCCTTGGCATCGGCGCCCAGATCAGCCGACGCTCGGTGTTTGATCGCAAGAACTACTTTTACCCGGACCTACCTAAAGGTTATCAGATCAGTCAGTTCGATGCGCCCATAGTAGGCCGCGGCAATTTTGAAATTTCGATGCAGGACGGCAGCACACGCAGCATCGGCATTACACGCGCCCATCTGGAGGAAGACGCGGGCAAGTCCCTGCACGAAGACTTCCACGGGCAGACAGGAATCGACCTGAACCGCGCGGGCACGCCCCTGCTGGAGATCGTCTCAGAGCCCGACATCCGCAACGCCGCCGAGGCAGTGGCCTACCTGAGAGCACTGCACAGCCTGGTGACGTATCTTGGCATTTCAGACGGCAACATGGCGGAGGGCTCGATGCGATGTGATATCAACATTTCTTTGCGACCGATGGGCAACGCGACTCTGGGCACGCGTACTGAAATCAAGAACGTCAATTCCTTCCGCTTTGTAGAGAAAGCTATACACCATGAAGTCGAGCGGCAGGCCGATATAATTGAAGGCGGAGGCAATGTGGTGCAGGAGACCCGCCTGTATGACGCGGACCGGGATGAAACGCGGTCCATGCGCAGCAAAGAAGTCGCGAACGATTACCGGTACTTCCCAGAGCCTGATCTGCTGCCGGTTGTAATTGACGAGGCCTACATAGAGGCTATACGCGGTGAACTTCCAGAGTTACCGACAGAAAAGCGCCATCGGTTTCGCGAGCAGTATGGACTCAGCAATTACGACGCCAACGTGTTGTCCGATACCCGCGCGTTGGGCGATTACTTCGAGACAGTCGTAGCCACCTGCCAGAGCCCAAAGATCAGCGCCAACTGGGTGCAGGTTGAATTGCTGAGGCAGTTGAATCGTGACGACACAGCGATTGAACATTGCCCGGTATCAGCAGGGCAGCTCGGCGGCCTGATTCTGCGTATCTTGGACAACACGATATCCGGAAAAATTGCCAAACAGGTGTTTGAGGCCATGTGGAAGGGGCAAGGCAGCGCTGACGAGATCATCGAGCAGAGGGGCCTGAAACAGGTTTCTGATGGTGATCAGCTGGAGACGATGGTCGATGCGGTTATTGCCGCTAATGCGACCCAGGTAGCGCAATTTATTGTGGCGAACGAGGACAAGCGGAAGAAGTTGATCGGCTTCTTTGTCGGCCAGGTGATGAAGCTGTCAAAGGGCCAGGCCAATCCGCAGATAGTCAACACGCTGCTGGCGCAAAAGCTTAAATGACTCTTCTTCTTAGCAAACAGACAAATTGGTAGGCAAGAGATTTCATGAAAAAGGACAAGCAAAAAGTACTCGACGAGGTCTGGACAGAAGACCATGTCAGAACTTTTCTGAATGTGCGCTCTCACGACGGCAACTCGGAAGACTTCCATATGTTGTTGAAGGCTTACCAGAGTATGCGCGATTCTGACTTTAAACTCTTTGTTGGCTTTTTCCAGGACGCTGGCCGGGACGTCAATGCGACTGGCAAGGACGGACGAACCGTCTTGGATATTATCTCTACACACCGGCACGGGTCACCGTATGCCGTTACGTTAACAGCCGCTGGCGCTCAGAAAAGCTAGACTCCTACAGACACTTAGTATGGGTCTGGCGGCACACGCCCTTTGGCAAAACGCTCTCGATTTTCGGCTTTCTTCTTTTCACTTTTTCGCAGCAGCACATAAACCGCACCAGTGCCTCCATCTCGCTGTCGCGCGCTGTGGAAGGCTTGCACGACAGGCAGCTCTCTCAGCCAACAATCCACGCAGCCCTTCAATATAGAACCCTGCTCTGGATCCTGTCCACTATCGCCCTTGCCGTGGATAATCAAAACACTGCGCAAGCCGAGCCGATGACACTCCTCGATGAAATCAAAAACTTCCAAGCGGGCCCGCGACGTTGTCATGCGGTGCAGATCCAAACGAGAACGCACCACATAACGCCCTTGTCTGAGTTTGCGGAAAACCCCGTTCTGCACACCTGGTCGTTTGAAGGTAAGCACATACCATGGGTCCATCGGCTGACCACCCATGTCTGAAAGGGTATTCCGGTCCACCTCAGGGAAGGTTTCGGCAGCGTGCCTGCGTTGCAACACAGAAGAGTCGCGGGTATCGGGGGGACTGCGCTTGACCTTAACGCGTGCTTCGCGTCGCAGGGGGACCACGTCGCTCATCGCCTTGGAAAAAAGATCATCACCTTCACTGCTCATGATTACCCACCCTGCCCGCACTCCGGTATGATAGCGCCGAGCCGACACCTATGATGACAGGGAAATGACTGACTCGCCAGCGGCAGACGCCCTATGTCCTTTATGTGGCAAGGCAAACCGGTGCGCTATTGCCGCTGGCAATGCGCCTGAGAGCTGTTGGTGCTGGCACGCCGACATTGATGCCGAGGCGCGCGAACAGGCTGCAGACACCGCCACAAAGCGCTGCCTGTGCCCTGCGTGCGGCCAGCCGACAACCAGAGCTGACCATGCGCGGTAATTTCGTGCGCGGTGCAGGCTATCTGGTGCGGGGTGCAGAAATGCTGTCACATCCAGCGCTACGGAAGTTCGTTATCATACCGCTAGCGATCAATATCCTGATTTTTGCCGCCCTACTCGGAATCGGCTTCGCCTATATCAACGCTCTAGTAGACTCACTATTATCTCGAATACCCGAATGGCTTGGATTCATCGAGTGGATACTGTGGCTCTTGATTCTACTGACCGTCGGACTGATATACGGCTACTGCTTCACCGCAGTAACCCTGCTTATTGCGTCGCCTTTCAACGCCTTGCTGGCAGAAAAAGCTGAAGAACTCATCACGGGGGAGCAGGTGAGCGGCCCGGAAGGACTGGGGGTGGCACTGTTGATGGTACCCAAAAGCCTGCTACGGGAGTTGAAAAAATTGCTCTACTACTTGCCAATAGCGCTGGTGGTGTTGCTGCTCTCACTTATTCCAGGCGTCGGCGCCATAGCGTGGTTGCTACTCGGTGCCTGGATGATGAGCATCCAGTTTGTCGATTACCCGATGGACAACCATCACCTCGACTTCTCACGCGTCAAACAGGCGATACGATCACGGCGTCTCAGCAGCCTTGGCTTTGGCGGATTTGTCGCACTGTGCACAAGCGTTCCACTACTGAACTTTTTTGTCGTGCCAGCGGCGGTCGTGGGGGCAACCCTGCTGTGGTGTGAGGAGTTGAGCCAAACCTAAGGCTCGCTACTTCAGCAGATTTTCAGGGGGGTGCGTACAGGTCAGCTTGACACCCAGCAAAGCCTCCAGATCCGGCAGGAGAAAAGCATCGTCTTCACTGGCGAAACTGATCGAGACACCGGTCGCTCCCGCACGGCCAGTGCGACCAATGCGATGGACGTAGTCCTCCGGGTCCTCGGGCAAATTGTAATTCACCACGTGACTGACCCCCTCCACGTGTATCCCTCGCCCGGCAACATCAGTGGCAACCAGCACCTTGATACCGCCTTTCTTGAATTGCTCCAACGTACGGGTGCGTTTGGCTTGCGGAATCTCACCGGACAGTATTCCCGCCCCAATACCGGATTTGCGCAGACGCTCGTATAACCGGCGTACCTGATCGCGCCGGTTGGCAAAGACAATCACGCTGGTGCACTCCTGACTGCGCAATAGATTGTCCAGTACTTTATAGCGCTGCTGGCTGCTCACCATATAAATTTTCTGATCCACGGAGTCCGTGGCAACATGTTCGGGTTCGATCTCCACCGTGATCGGCTGATAGGTCCACTGCTGCGACAAGTTGATAATGTCCTGTGTGAAGGTGGCCGAAAACAACAGCGTCTGGCGATTCTCCTTGCGTGGTGTCGCACGCACGATGCGCTTGACCTGCGGAATAAAGCCCATGTCCAGCATACGATCCGCCTCGTCCAGCACGAGCGTTTCAATATGATCCAGATAAATGTCTCTTCGACCCATAAAATCGAGCAGACGACCCGGCGTGGCCACCACCAAATCTATCACAGTATTACCGAGCCGATTAAGCTGCTTTTGGTAGTCCATACCACCGATCAACGTGGCCACCTCCAAACCGGTGTGTATGGCCAGCTCCTCAGCATCGGCAGCAATCTGCATGACCAATTCTCGCGTGGGGGCAATCACCAAGGCACGGGGCTCGCCGACAAAACGCTCCCCTTCTGGTGGGTGACACAGCAGATCATTAAAAATCGTGATCAGGAATGCAGCGGTCTTTCCCGTGCCGGTTTGAGCTTTGCCGATGGCGTCATTACTCTGCAATGTATGTGGCAGTATGCCGGCCTGTATGGGTGAACAATACTGAAAACCCAGGTCCGCGATAGCGTGCATTAATTCATCGCGCAGGCCTAAGTCATGAAATCGGGTCTCGCCGTCTTTCGGCTCTACCACAAAATCTGCGATAGACCAGGCGGGCGTCGCCACGCTCGGCTTGCGTGCCCGTCGACGCTTTTTACCTTTAACGGGACTTGCATCGGGGTGCTTGCGGCCTTCGGCAGCTGCTCTATGAGCAGGCTCCTGACGCGGAGGCTGGCCGTGGCCGGAGGACGCTGCGTCGGGTTTGCGCGACCCCGACACACGACTAACCAGGTTCTTAATCAACGCTTTTTCTACCTTCCCTTGCTCAAAAAATGCGCTAGTCTACCATCGTTACCTGGAAAGTGCGCTAGCCCAGCGCCAATCCATCGACACAGTGCACAGCGATAATCAAACCTTGATCGGCCAGAGACGAGAGAGATAGTCATCCACGCTGGTGTAACGGCCCCCGCCCGTGAAGAGGAGCGACAGCAACATCACAAGGTATGTCACAGCAAACTCAATACCGTTGTTGAGAACTACAAAATTGCCCTTGGCAGTAAGCCACTGGTAATTACCGTGCTCTTTAAGGATTTCCTTGGCGGCGCCAAGGCGGACGGCGATGTCCTGCGCGCTTGAATCCGCAATCGCCGCCCAACCGTGCTGCCAGTGGACAGCAAATATGGCAACTAACATCGTCATGATGAGGGGAACGGCGATCCAGCGGGTGGCCAATCCCAACAGCAGCAGCAGGGCACCAATGGCCTCCGTGTAGGCGGCCACATGAGCCATCAACCAGGGCACAGGCAATCCCAGACCCCAATCAGGATTTCCAAACCACGCTATCGTATCTTCCATACCCTGTATCTTCGTCGTTCCCGCCATCCAGAAGACGGGTGCCAGGTAGAGTCGCATGGCGAGGGGAGCAATGCCGTCCGCACGCTGAAACGACGGAAATACGCCCTCATGTATTTTGTAATACCACTGTGCCAATGCATTCATGTTTCTTCTCTCGTTGCCTTCGTGACATGAACCGACTCGACGAGACAGGCTAAGTTTGAAATATGCCCATTAGGCTACACGCTTGCGGTGTGTTGCTGTAAGCTCTGTACAACCATTGCCCCGTCGTTGGGGTGAAATCATGACACACTCAGCACCTCAGGCCCATAGGCCCTCCTTTTAACAGCTACCTCACTGCTAGCGCGCCGGCGCGCAGATATCACACCAGACGGACAGTCCACTTAAACACACGGGGTTGATCTTGACGACGTAAGCTGTTGAGCCTAGTCTCTCAACACATCACCCACTGCCCACTCTGGTCAGCCAATCGGCACCGAGGCATGAAGGAACGCGTTATGAAAGTACAACAACTAACGAAAGCGCTGCTGCTACTGTTAATTGTCTCGTTACCGGTAACCTCAGAGGCATTCGTAGGTGGTCTCGCAGTATCCCTGGGCCGCGCTACCAATGTGTCGGACGCAGAAATACCCCCCTTCTCCGCCGACGCGCAGATGAAAACGGACGACCAGAAGATGGTTTCTCGCGTTTATTTCCAACCGGGAATGGTGCGCGACGAAGCTGATATGGATGGCATGCCCATTGTAACGATTCAGCGCTATGATGCCGGTAAAGTCTGGATACTGATGGGCGAGGACCTGTACATGGAAACCGACATCGGTAAGGTCTCGCAAACCCCGGATTACACACTCATCGAACGCACGATGGAAGGGACCGAGGTGATCAATGGTGAGGAAACCACAAAATACAAAACGATTTATGACAGCCCCGAGGGCCGTTTCATGGGTTTCACCTGGTTTACCAAGGATAATATTGCAGTCAAAGGCTATATCGTATCCGAAGCCGATGGCAAGAAGCAGCGCCTCGAATGGACGATGACCAATGTGCAGCGAGAAGACCAGCCCGACGCGCTGTTTGAACTGCCCGCGGGCTCCGAAGAGATGGCTGGCATGGAACACCTAATGCAACTGATGGGCGGCGCTTCCCCGTCCGCAGGCGCAGTGCCGGAACGCCTCGAGATAACGCCTGACAATGCGGAAGACATGGTGAAAGGGGCTTTGCAAGAGTTTGGCAATCTATTGGGACGCTGACGCACTGTCATCGGGCAAGTCAGGCGCCAGTTGTCGGCATTGGAACCCGCGTCTAATGCATCACCCCATCCGCTGCAAGCGGGCGCACCGCGAAAGCGGCAGCTAAAAAGACCGAACAATTGACCGTCACTTGCGTCGCAATTGACTACAGTCGGGACAGTCTGGTTGCGGCGCCAGGGTCAGCTGGCGGACGGCCATTGAGCGCAGATCCATCACCAGCACACGACCGCGCAAGGGTTCTCCAAAACACGCCAGGATTTTCAGCGCCTCCATCGCCTGTAGGGAACCGAACATTCCCACCAAAGGTGCCAGCACCCCACTATCGCTGCAACTAGGCATCTCATCGGATTTCCCCTCTGTGTAAAGACAGCGGTAACAAGGACCACCACGCATCGGATCAAAAACAGATAGCTGCCCCTCGCTGCGCACCGCAGCGGCGGACACCAGCGGCACCGCAGCGGCAATGCAGGCGCGATTCAAGGCAAATCGCGCGGCGTAGTTGTCAGTGGCGTCCAATACCAGGTCCACGGATGCGGCACACTCGACCATATCGTCCGCAGACAGAGCGCGCGTCATCGTGCGCAGTGCAGTCGCCGGGTTGATCGCCGCGATAGCCGCCGCAGCAGACACTGCCTTGTTGCGACCAATATCCTCCTCAGTGTGGGCGATCTGGCGCTGCAGGTTGCTCTCTTCGACCACATCGCCATCCGCCAGGACCAGGCTGCCCACGCCCGCCGCTGCTAAATACAACGCAGCGGGGCACCCCAGCCCTCCCAAACCAACTACAAGCACTCGGGATTGCAACAGCCGCTCTTGCCCCGCGACATCAAAATCATGCAAAAGAATCTGCCGGTTATAACGCAGCAACTGCGCATCACTCAGCATGCCAACAACCGCCCGTCACCCGTTCGTGTCCCGCGAGATCCCTACGAGTATTGACTGCACTAAAGCCTGACTGACGCAGCAGACGACGCACAGTCTCACCCTGTTCGCAGCCATGTTCCAGTAACAACCAGCCGCCACTGCCCAGGTGCACAGGAGCGCCCGCAACCAACTGCTGCAGATCAGCCAAACCCTGCTGCGCCGAGACCAATGCACCGCGGGGCTCGAACCGCACGTCACCGCGGACAAGATGTTTATCGCAAGGGTCAATATAGGGAGGGTTGGCCAGCAACAAATCAAAGTACCTACCATCCAAATTTGAATACCAATCAGATTGGGCAAAACTCACCCGCCGCTGAGACACACGCCGTCCGTTACGGCGCGCTACTCGCAGCGCTGCTTCGCTAATGTCAACACCCGTCACCCGCCAAGCGGGACGCTCACTGGCGACAGCCAGCGCGATAGCGCCACAACCAGTACCAAGGTCCAGCACCCTGGCCTTGGTATGCAACGTTAGATCCAATGCCCAGTGCACCAGCAACTCGGTCTCCGGACGCGGAATTAGGGTCGCCGAGCTGACGCTGAGCCGCAGCGACCAGAACTCGCGTTCGCCCGTCAGGTAGGCAACCGGCTGCCCTTCACTACGCTGTGCCAGTAATACGTCATAACGCACAGCGCACGCATCTGACACCGTCTGTTCTGGGTACGCGTAAAGCCAACTGCGGGGTTTACCGAGGCAGTGGCTTAACAATACCTCTGCATCACGACGCGCACTCTCAGTTGGCAGCTTCTCCCCTGAGCGCAACAATTCTTGCACTGTTCTCATCACCCGTCCGACAGTGCCGCCAGCTGATCCGCTTGATACTCCTGGCGCAAAGGGCCGATCACTGCACCAAGGTCCCCCTGCATGACCTCTTCCAGTTTATACAGGGTCAAGTTGATGCGATGGTCCGTGAGTCGACCTTGTGGAAAGTTATAAGTCCGGATTCGGTCAGACCGATCACCAGAGCCAACGAGATTACGGCGGGTTTCTGCCTGCTCACTAGCTTGCAAATCTCGGGCACTGGTCAACAGCTTAGACTGCAGTAGTGACATCGCCCGGGCGCGGTTCTTGTGTTGGGAGCGTTCGTCCTGACACTCAACAACAATGCCCGTCGGCAGGTGCGTGATACGCACCGCGGAGTCAGTTTTGTTGACGTGCTGTCCACCGGCCCCTGACGACCGATATGTATCGATACGCAGATCGGCCTTATTGATATCGACCTCATCCACTTCATCCGCTTCCGGCATGACGGCTACAGTGCAGGCGGATGTGTGTATACGCCCCTGAGATTCAGTTTCAGGAACCCGTTGAACGCGGTGGGCGCCCGACTCAAATTTAAGGTGGGCGTAAACGTCACGCCCCTGCACCCGGGATATGACTTCCTTGAAGCCACCATGTTCACCGGGTCGCTCTGACAGCACTTCCATTCGCCAGCCCTGCCCTTCGAAAAAGCGCGCGTACATACGAAACAGGTCACCAGAAAAGATAGCGGCCTCATCGCCGCCGGTACCCGCTCGAATTTCCAGGTAAACGTTGTGGGCGTCCATCGGGTCACGGGGCAGCAACAAGGTCTGCAGTTCCCGTTCCAACGCCTCTATTTGCTCGCCGCTGCTTTGGAGCTCTTCCTGCGCCATCTCCCTCACTTCGGGATCGGGATCTGCCAACATCGTTTGCACTTCCTCCAGATCGACCTTCACGCGACTGTATTGCGTGTAGACGTCAACCACAGGCTGCAACTCGGCGTATTCGCGTGACAAGTCTCTAAAACGCGTCTGATCACCGATAATTTCACTGTCCCCCAATAAGGCCGACACCTCTTCGTGCCGGTCAGTGAGCGTTGCCAGCTTCAAAAGTAACGAGGCCTTCATTGCAGGGTGCGTCGAGTGGTTTTCACCGTGGGCATCGGCAAGTCGACCTCCACCTGTTCTCGCTCATCAACTGTCTCCGGCGGCTGGGGTTCAACCTCAAGGCCTAACAGTCGACGGGCGTGATGAATAAGGTCCTGGCGGCCATCCGCGCTAGCCTGTTTTAATCCGGTCGTTGGCGCATGAATCAATTTATTGGTAATG
>JABSPW010000227.1 GCA_013214285.1 Halioglobus sp.
CAACCTACTTGAATCTATTCGCATTCTGAATCGAGATATCCGCTTTTACCAAGCATCCACTTCCGAAATGTTCGGCAAGGTCCAAGCAGTACCGCAAAACGAACTGACGCCCTTTTATCCCCGCAGCCCTTACGGTGTTGCCAAGCTGTACGCCCACTGGATGACTGTAAACTACCGAGAGTCCTACGACCTGTTTGCCACTAGTGGTATTTTGTTCAATCACGAGTCGCCCTTGCGTGGTAAGGAATTTGTTACACGTAAGATCACCGACTCGGTGGCACGCATGACATTGGGGCAACTAGACGTACTGGAGCTGGGTAATCTGGACGCTGCGCGGGACTGGGGCTATGCCGAAGATTATGTGGAGGGCATGTTTCAAATGCTACAGGTGCATCAACCCGACACCTTCGTGCTAGCAACAGGAAGAACACAGTCAATACGAGACTTTGTCGATATGTCGTTTGCCGCCGTCGATATAACTTTGGAATGGAGCGGAATCGGGGAAGACGAATTTGCGGTCAATACTTCCACCGGCAAGCGTGTAGTGCAGGTTAATCCGCGTTTTTTCAGACCAGCGGAGGTCGATAGGCTCGTCGGTGACGCCACAAAGGCTATAAATACGCTTGGATGGACGCCAACTACCAGCCTGGAGACTTTATGCAAAAAAATGGTCTCTGAAGATATTCAGCGCAACAAACGTGGCCTATCCTGGTGACGACACTTCTATTAACTGGCACAGACGGCTTTACCGGGCAGCATTTTCTAAAAGCGGCGCAAGCGCAGAACCACAATGTTGTTGCTCTTGAATCTGACCTCACTAAACCCGACGACCTCGCCAAAGAACTCTGCGGCAAACATTTTGATTATGTCGTTCACCTGGCAGCAATCAGCGCAGTGACACACAGTGAAGAAATGGCCTTGTATCAGGTGAACCTCTTTGGGACCCTCAATCTCATGCAGGCGCTTCAGTCACTGAACTTAAAACCGCTGAAAGTCCTAGTCGCCAGCAGCGCAAATATTTACGGTAACGCAGCGCAATCGCCCATCAGCGAGCAGTCACCCACAGCCCCCATGAACCACTATGCTATGAGCAAGCTAGCAATGGAGCACATGCTGTCTAAGTATGGCAATCTATTCCCTCTCGTGATAACGCGCCCATTCAATTATACCGGCCCCGGACAGGACAATCGCTTCGTCATACCCAAGTTGGTCGAACATTTCATCTCTCGGAAGGCCACGGTAGAGCTAGGCAACATTGAGGTAGAGCGTGAATTCAATGACGTGAGGACCGTCTGTGATGTGTATCTTGGATTGCTGAAGCGAGGGGAATCAGGACAAGTGTATAACGTATGTAGTGGCAACACGCACAGCCTTACACAAGTTATCGAGCTACTGCAGGACATGACGGGGCATAGTATTGACGTGCTAGTTAATCCAGCGTTCGTGCGGCCCGACGAAGTGCATCAACTATGTGGTGACCCGGCCAAACTTGAGAACTGTCTGGGCACTATCAAGCATTATTCCTTACGCGACACCCTGGCTTGGATGTTGGAGTCATAAGCCTGCTAATTCAGGCGATTTTTTGGTAAATCGCCATTGTTTCTCGTGCGCAGCGCGCCCAGGAAAATTTCGCAGCCTGCCGCAAGCCCCTATCCGCCCAGGTTTTGCGGGCATCACTACTTTGCAGTAGAGCCTCCAGTTTCAGTGCCAATTCCTCTGCCTCTCCCGTATCACAGAGGAGGCAGGCTGTCTCTGAAAACTCAGCCATAGAGGTGCCCGATCGACAGACGACGGGCACACCACTACTCATGGCGTCCAAAACTGGCAACCCGAAGCCTTCGTACACAGAGGGATATGCAAATACCATCGCCCCCGAATACAGCACAGGTAGAATATCCGACGGCACCCACCCAAGATGCCGCACCGTCCCCTCTGCTATAAATTTCTTGATCTGGCTGACCATTGCGCTATTGCGCCAACCGCCCGAACCAGTCAGTACCAACGGATAGCTCTTACGCAACTCCAATGACACCAAAGCCCAGGCATTCAACAACACGTCTATGCCCTTGCGCGGCTCCAAAGTCGCGACGAGCAGAACGTAGGTCTTGTGCTGTAGGCCTAGCTCCGAGAGCACAGCGGCGGTCTCAACTTCCGAACGCGGCCGATATTGCGGATCGACTCCCTCGTACACTGTATGCACTTTCTTAGGCGAGATATCGTAGTAATTCAGCACTTCATTACGCACTAAATCAGATACAGTGATCACCTGATCTGCCCGTCCCAACGATTCCGATAATTGTTTACCCAACCAATCAATGATATTCGGCGGGTGGTACTCGGGATAGCGAATATGCGACAAATCGTGCACAGTCGTAACAGAAGGTCCTGCAAACGGTTTCAGAACGTAATTAGTCTCATGATAAACCGCGCCCGACACCCTATTAGCGTACCGCTCAAAGCGACGATCCATCATGTATTCGTAAAGAGGTTTGGCACCAGGCAAAGCACCGAGTGTCTTGCGTATCCTGTCTACTATAACATCTTTGCTACCTTTATCCTCAAGATCCGCGCGTAACTTCAGCGACGACGTTAAGTCACACTGCATCTCCCCAGACTGCCATGCTGTACCCGTGAAGCAGTGAATTTCATCAAAATAATCATCCGCCAGATACTGAGCCAACAAGTGATAAGAGTAATTACCAACACCGGTAATGGGCGGGCGCAACGCTTCAGCATTGAAAATCAAGTTCACTGGGTATTCGCACTTGATGTTTCATGGCAGCCCAGCGTAGGCAGCTTATCCTTACCGACGAGTTGTATCTCTACTGCATCGAGAATCGCTTCCACTGCACCCTTAAATACCTCGTGATCGAAGCGCTGACTGCGTTCGAACGCCTGAGTGGCCATATACTGCAGCACATGTGAATCATTAAGCAGATCAAGTGTGTAGCCAGCAAGTTCATCCAGACTTGAAAAACGAAATCCAGATACCCCATGCTCGACTATCTCTTTCTGCCCGCCTCCGTCAATGACTATAGGTACAACGTAATTTTGCATCGATTCAACGGTCGTCATGCCAAAATGCTCCACCCGTTCCGGGAGAGTTTCGTCCAGCCCACAGCCATGCCAGAAGATGGCTGCTCTTCGGTAAAGATCTCTGACATCGTCAACCGGCGCATCCGGCATCAATTCAATTAGACACGCTGATTCGGCCACCGCTGCCTGCACCTGCGCAAGGTACTGATTGCCCGTGCTACTACCACCCACCATCACAAGCTTCCACCCGGATGTTATCTCCGGATGGGCGCTACACATTGTTTTAAACGCCTTTACCAGTTCCAGTTGTTTCTTGCTGCCGCTCAACTCGAAACGCGCGACGGATAGAATAAGTTTTTCTTTTTCGGTGGGCGAGCTTTCTGAA
>JABSPW010000228.1 GCA_013214285.1 Halioglobus sp.
GTGGTGCGGAGATCTGCGAGGTACAGCCCGACTAAGTCCGGACTTACGGAATCGCCTACCGACTCCTGTCTCCGGGCGATCGTTTGCTATTAGGCTACAGGCGGATTTCTAGGTGCTTTAGATGAAAGGAGAATACAATGTTTCTGGCCATGAATCGGTTTAAAATCGCACTGGGCGCGGAAGAGGGGTTCGAGCGTGTGTGGCGCGAGCGGGAAACCTTTCTGGACGATGTTCCGGGTTTTAAGAGCTTTAGCTTATTGAAGGGACCGCTTCGAGACGACCACGTGCTCTATGCGTCGCACTCGACCTGGGCGTCTCGGGAGGCCTTTGTGGCGTGGACTGAATCAGACGCCTTTCGCAAGGCGCACGCTCAATCCAGTGCGCCGAAGGGAACTTATCTGGCGCACCCCGAATTAGAAACCTTCGAATCGATACTTTAAAGTATGGTGCCATTGATTTGAGTATTTTGAGCTTAATTCTGACAATTGTCGCTGCCGTGATCAGCCACCTCAGCGTGCGTTATACCCATGGCGTTCTTCGCTTGACCCTGTTCGTCCTCGTTCTTTGTTTGTTGGCTATGTCTTTTCATTTTGGTCGTGCGCTAGGTGGCCTCTGGCCCGGCATTTACACATTGCTATCGGCGTATTTTCTGGCCTGTATTCTGATGCCATTGCTGGATCTCGCTATTCGGAATGTCCGACTTTCTTTCGCATCTGGGATCAGAGACTCCCGTGCTGGTTAGGTCATTAGTCGCCGTCCTGTTGTCGATGCCTGCAACAGTAGCCATCATTGGCTTCTGCCTGGCTCTACTGCCAGCGGGCACCCCGTATACGCTGCCTTTATTGCTGATGGTATTTCCTGTCTGGGTAGGGCTGGCAAGTGCAAGTTATTTGCTGCCAGATGCGCGCAGAGCCGCAGTGGTGCTCGTTGGTGTCTCGGCGTTGAGCTTCGTTTTGACGTTACTTTTGAAGTTTTGGGGGTATTCGGGGGTGTGAAAGCTTCGACGCTGAAAACCTTCCTTGACGTGCACACCTGGACTGGACTGTGCAGCGGCCTTGCCTTGTTCATCGCATTCTATGCAGGTGCATTGACGGTCTTCTGGCTAGAACTGGACGCCTGGGCTAGCGCGCTTGATGTTCCGCAAATGCATCAGGACTACGAGCAGGCACAGCAGCTTTTCGACATGACGCTGGAGGTTGCTCCCGGCGCTGCTGACCGAGTCCGCTTGTATTTGTCCCGCCCAGGGCAAGAGGGGCATCGGATGCGCTGGTTTGAGCAGGTCGATGATGAGACGTTTGAGTCGCACGAGTTTCGGCTCGATCAGGGGGGTGGCGTTTACTCGCAACACGAGGGTTCGCAGCTAGCAGATTTTATTTATCGGCTTCACTTTACGGCGGGTTTGCCCTCCAGCTTTGGTCTTTATGTGCTCGGGATCATTTGCGTGATTTATGGTTTGGCGTTGGTCACCGGTGTGGTGATTTTCCTGCCCAACTTTTTTCGCGACCTATTCGTTGTGCGAACAGGTGATAACAAGAAGCGCTTCTGGTTGGATACACACAACGTGGTAGGCTTACTGTCATTACCGTGGCATATCATGTTTGCCTGGAGTAGCGCATTACTGGCGATCGGAGTTTTTGTCATGGTGCCCTTCCAATACCTTGTGTATGAGAAGGATATGGAGTCGTTGATAGGGTCGGATTTGGGTGTTGTTGAGCATCCTGAACCTACGGGTGAACAGGCACCTGTGCTTCCCGTTAAGGATCTCATTGGGGTCGCACGCAGTGAAGTCCCCGGCCTGGAGCCGGAGCAAATCAGGTACGAGTATGTAGGTGACACCAATGCGGTCGTGACCGTGCGTGGGAAGACCGCATCAGGTACTTTGTCGCCGTTTGCATCAGTCACGATGAACGCGAGCACTGGCCGTGTTGTAGATGTTCGAGATCCAGCCGAGGCGACAGTAGGTGCAACCTTTTATACTGGCTTGATTTCCTTGCACTACGCCACGTTTGGTGGGTACGTTACCCGCTGGCTCTACTTTCTGTTGGGTCTGGCCGGTGCATTTCTATTTTACTCCGGTAATTTGCTCTGGATTGAGTCTCGCCGTAGGCGACGTAGCCCTGAGCAAACCAGAGGCGCGGTGTTTCTGGCCAGACTTAATACTGGAGTGTGTATCGGGTGTATGGCGGGTATTTCTGCCGCGTTTGTGGCGAGTCGTGTGCTATCGGGTATGGTTGACCGAGTTGATGTATCAGCGTATGCCTACTTTGCCGTTTTCTTTTTGTCGATTGGCTGGAGTTACCTGCGTCCGGTTGCCACCGCTACTCGTGATCTGCTCTACCTCGCTGCATTGTTGAGTGCAGCCATTCCACTATTAGACGTGATGATGGTTGATGTTCTGCCCTGGAATGAAGTGGGTAGTATCCATTGGCCTGTAGTGACGATAGACGCACTGGCACTGTTGGCCGCGGTCGCTTTCTGGCGGATGGGCGTGGCTGTGCAGCAACGCGCGATGCGCGGCGACCTCAACAGCGTGTGGGCGGGAGATCAATTGGGCAGCAAGACTTCTGGCGCTGCGGTTGGCCTGAAGCTGCAAAGTACGAGAGGAAGAGAGTGAATTCGTTTGTCGATTGTTGGATCTTTGGAACGTAGGTCTACACGCCCCCCGCTTCTAATTATAGGTAGTGAGTCAATATGAGGTCGAGCATCGTGGCAATCTCTAAGGTTCGAAGTAGTCAATTTGCCTTGTGTTGGATACTCGTGTTGTCCGCTTCGGCGTATGCCTACGACGGACCTGAAAAGTCGCCAGAGCCTGTCGATAGTCGTCGTCAGTTCACGTTCGCCTGGCCTTTCCTTCCGGGCGCCAATATGGCGCCCCGTGGGGGTTCTACGGTCGGCGAGGAGGTTGCGCTTGTGGTTGAGCCTTCCCCAGCGTGGATTGAGCTACAAGCGCCGGGTTTGTCTGCCAAAGAGCGAGACAGGAAAGCTATTCTCGCTATGGCGGGTGCCTACCGGGCGAGTTTCGATTTTATCGAAACGGTCGGTTTTACGGTGGGGTATGAACCCGACGTTCCGTACCAGAGCTGGGGAACGGAATACATCTACGTTGTTGCTGATACACCCGACTTTATCAGTTTGCAACATATTATGGTGATACAGATTGCCGCGACAAAAGATAATCCGTCTTCCGAGATGGTAATTAAGCACTGGCGTCAGGACTGGAGGTATCAGCCTGACACATATGTCGTCTTTAATGGACACAGGCAGTGGCAGCGTAAGACACTATCCCAGGATGTGGCGCAGGGTCGGTGGGTGCAGTCCGTATACCAGGTAGACGACTCGCCGCGCTATGCCGCCGTCGGACGTTGGCAACACAATGCTAATTATTCCAGTTGGACCAGTGAGGAAACCTGGCGGCCGTT
>JABSPW010000229.1 GCA_013214285.1 Halioglobus sp.
TGAATCCAGCGTCGGCCGTCTCGACAAAGGTCTCGACCAAGCACAAGCGATGGGCTGGACGATTGTCGCCATGCAGCAGGACTGGAAGGTTATTTATCCACATGAGAAAGAATAGCAATAGTGTGTAATTGACGAGTCCAGCTAACAAGTGCAAAAAGTCCGCTACAGCCCTGTGGGCCTTCGCCAAACGCGCGTATAGTGCGTCACTTTGGTAGGCGTTACAGGGCCTGGCACTGCATGTCTATTCAGATTCGCAGGGCTAACCCGCAAGACCTGGATAATGCACTCCCGCTGGCACGGAGCCTGGTTATCAGTTTCGAAATTTAACAAGCTCAATTCCGACAATCATACGCAAACATTCTGGAAAACTCTGATGCAATAGCCCTCGTAACTGTCGATGAAGGCGCTGTCATTGGCTATTGCCTGAGGTTCTGTCACGGTACATTTTACGCTAACGGAAATGTCGTTTGGCTTGAGGCGTTGACGATATCAATGTCGCGCCTATTGATTACTACAGCGCTTTAATCAAATCTTCGATTTCTGAGCCATCGATACCGCTCCAACAGGTAAGATCGATTCCGAGGCACGACTAGTCAGCACCCAGGGTCGGGTAGGCTTGCGTATAAACCCAGTCGCGGTCTTTCGCCGGCACATGGCAACCCAAACAATCCTGCTGGAAGTTGCTCACGACATTCTTGCGCGGCGCATCCGGTTTAAATAGCGCCCAACCCCACCCTTCACCCCACAGTGGGTTACCGGGAAAACGCTGCTTACTGTCTTTGATCATCACGAACCACTGTTTCAGCCCGCTGGTTGCATAGCTGACACCCTGACCGGTGGTGAAGCTACCCGACTGCGATGCTCGCAGTTCCTTGACGAGCGTTGCGCCATCGGGGAATTTGCCGGTACGACGATACGCTTCGACTGATTCCCTCTCAGTGTAAACATCGTGAAAACCGCTGGCGTCGCCTTGCGGTACGTACCAAGATCCCAGATGTACCATCGAGGTGCGGAATCCCTCCGGGAAGTTGACGTTGCCACTGGCATCGACGTAAGGGGAAAATTGCTCGGCGGCCGCGGGCACAGTCGAGGTTAATCCCACAGCGGCAACCAGAAGCAGTGTTGTCATCAATTTTTTGTGAAAGTCCATGATTAATGACCCACTGAAAGGTCGGAGTGCATGCCTCCGATAGCCCCCTCGCCCTTACCTTTACCACCGCGTAGCACAGGGTAATACTGCGTAAAAACCCAGTCATCGGCTGCTGCACCGGCATGACAGCCGTTACATGACGCGGCAGGAAATGGTTTGGCTGAATCTTTTAGCGTCTTCAAATCCGGGTTTGAAAAGCTGTAATAGGCCCAGTTTCCAGGTTCGTTGGGGAAGTGCTTCGCACTCTTGATAGTCGCCTCTAGTCCGATAAAGTCGCCCTGAAAATAACCGTTGCCGCTAACAGCGGCCTTGCTGCCAACACTCACCAGCTCCTTGATCAGGATAGTGCCATCGCGAAACGCGCCGGTTTTCTTCCAATGCGCCCAACTGTCGGGATCAATATAAACATTGTGGTGTTCGGGAAAGGCGGCCTTGCCATCGTTGAGATCATTCGGTGTTACGGGGGTGCCAACATAAATCCACTCTCGAAACCCCTTGGGTCGCTCAAGCTCACCATTGTTTATATTAAAATACACCTCGGCGTAAACGCGGTCGCTGATTACAACCGTACTTGACCCCATCAACAAGGCGTAGCATGCCGCTAGCTTGCTAAAGGTTTTCATCATGATTACTCTCCATGTGATGACGGACGAGGCGAAAATGCTGCGTCCGGTGGTTACACAGTCGCAATTTAAATGCGTTTATTGCCAATCTGCGTATCCCGGAGAATCAGAAAAGTGGCTGATCGACTCAATGATGAAGTCCGTTTCGACGTGCTTGGCGACGTGCTGGCAACACTGCGTTTCCAAGGAACGCTATTTTTTCGTTCTGAGCTTGCCGCGCCCTGGGGCATGTCGCTAGAAGTTAGCGGCACGCCCCGCTTTCATATTGCGTTATCAGGCAACTGTTTCGTCGGTGACGATGCCCGTGCTGCGGTTGAGATTGAAGAGATGGACATTGTTATGCTGCCCACCGGTAACTCGCATTGGATAGCCGATCAACCGGGCCGAGAACTGATCCCGAGCCAGCTTGCGAGTGAAGCCTGTGAGCTGGGTAACGCGCTGTTCCAGAAGGGTGCAGTCACTAATCGTCTGATGTGTGGGATTGTTCATTATGACCAGCACGTGCCGCATCCATTGCTTGCCTCACTGCCTGACCTACTGCATTTTTCGAATCTTGATTCGAGCCAACCAATCTGGTCGACCGTGACCTTAATCGATGACGCGATGCAGCGCGCGGGAGGGCGCGGTGGAACCCTTGTCGATCGACTAACCGAGGTGCTGTTTTTACAGCTGTTGAATGACTACGCGGAGCGGCGAGAAAACGCTCCTGGCTTTCTTGTCGCCTTGCGTGACCGCCGTCTGCAGCGGGCGCTCACATTAATTCATAGGGAACCTGGGTTCGACTGGTCGTTGTCATCACTCGGCGATCAGGTTGGGATGTCGAAGGCGACACTGGTGCGACACTTTCAGGATGCGATTGGCGTAGCGCCAATGACCTACATCGCAAACTGGCGCATGATGAAAGCCTACAGCCTTATCAAGTATAGCTCGATGCCAATGGAGGACATCGCCGCATCGGTCGGCTTCGGGTCGGCCAGGACGCTCAATAAATCGTTTCAACGGCACTACGATTGCACTCCTCATGCACTGCGACGCCGATTTCAAACGGCAGCACCTACACCTTAGTATCTGTTGCAGTCAGCCGCCATCGATATCAAATTTTGCCTGACAAGCGCACGCAGAGGCGCATGGTCAGTGAGGCCGCGCGTAGGCTTTTTATTCTAGGGTCTGCTCCAATTGATAAATTCTTTCATGCCCTCAATATGTGCCAGCAGGGACTGTGCAGCGATCTTGTGCCCCAGTTTATTGGGGTGCCAGGGATCCACTCCGGTGGGTAATGGCAGAGCCAGCTGTTGCGCAGAATAATTCTGGTAACTGTCGCGCAAATCAATAAAAGACAAGCCTGCATGGGTAATTGCATGCGCCAATTGCCCGTGGATGTCGGCGAGAGAATAATTCTCGAAAGAACCTCCCTGTTCAAACACCGGATGAATCACAAAGACCACCGGCACCCTCTGCGCTATCGAAAATGCTGCGATTGCCTCGATATTGTCGTTAATATCTTGCTGATAAACGCAATGCAGCAGCGCATGATGTTCCTGCCGCGGACAGTCCTTGCGGCGCATGTTCTCCTGAACCCGAAACAGTTTTTTTTGCACAAAATGTAATAGATGAGAGCG
>JABSPW010000230.1 GCA_013214285.1 Halioglobus sp.
TGCCGAGGAGCGGATCAAGTCGCTGCACCGTGCCGAGGTCACCCAGTTCGAGCGGTGGGTCTTGCTGCAAATCCTCGATCAGGCATGGAAGGATCACTTGTATGCCGTTGACCAGCTTCGCGAGTCGATCGGACTTCGATCGTTCAGTCAGCGCGATCCGCGCATCGAGTTCAAACGAGAAGGCGCTCGGCTGTTCGAGGAGATGCAGGCATCGATACGCGACAAAGTCACTGATCTCATCTTCAAAGCCAAGCTGACGCCTCAGCAGCCCCCGCCGCAGGGACGCGCGGCCGAGGGTGCCGCGCCCGAGCCACCCGGGCGCGCCGGTGCCATGCCCATGCCAGCACGGCAGGCGACACCGCCGCCGGCCCAATCGGCCGTGGCTGCTGCTGCTGCTGCTGCGTCAGCGGGCACCGAGCAGCAGCGGCGCGACATGGCGGCGGCCGACCAGGCCGGTACCAGCTCAACGTCGGCCAAGACCCGATCCCGGCGTCAGCCGGCCAAGGCTTCGATGACGGTCGGGCGTAACGAGCCGTGCCCATGCGATTCGGGCAAGAAGTACAAGCATTGCTGTGGGAAGCGCCACTGACGCGATCGTCACCTGATCAGACAGCGTATTGCGAGCCAGAGCCAGGCAGCGATCCCCGGGATCAGCAACAACCATTCGACATGGTGGATGAAGGCTGCCTCATAGAGTGGGGCCAGCAGCAAAACGATCGCGGCATAGGTCAGCAGCGCGCCGCCTGTCCGGGCCAGTGGTCGGCCCGGTCCTGCAAACAGCAACACATATCCGGGTAGCAGCAGGGCGTAGCACCCGATGAATCGAAGGTACAAGTCACGGCCCAGGTGCGGGTCGTCGGACACCATGCTGGCGAGGGGCAGGATGAGTAGCCCGGCCAGCGGACCGAGCATGGCTGCGGCCCGCAAGCCGTTCTTCGGCAGCGCTGGCGACGTCGCGATTTCGCGCAGGTGAGCCCCCACGGTAAATACGCTCTGAACCGCCAGGTGCAGCACCACGAGCCATGGCAGCCACCCGGTGGACGGGGCGTAGAAGCATGTGAACACGATCATGACCGTGAAGGCAATTCCAAAAACCAGGAAGGCGTGTCGGCTGGGCGTCTGCTGCCTGGCGCGATGAAACGTCCGGTCGAGATACGGATTCAGCAGGAAGCTGAGAACGATGACCGGTGCCAGCGCGGCCAGCGCCATTGGTCTCTGGGTGGTAAAGATCTCAAGGTGCCAGGCCTGCTCCGGTGCGACCACGATCAGTGCGGTCAAGGAGATCGCGTAGACCACGGCCGCCGTCACCAGCCAGCCACCATTGCCCATGCGGCTCAGCAACAGCGCAACGACGTATGCCCCGGCGGTCCAGGCCAGTGGGGACCAGACCGAGGCGCCGCCCACAGGGGCCAGCGCTGTAAGCAGCCACACGCCGAAGTAGACGTGGAGCAATATGGTGATCCATGAGAACCAGGTGGTTGCTGCGGGGAAGCGTGCGAGGAAACGTTCGCTGCGCTCACGATTGAGCACGTAGCCGAAAGCGACGCACCCTACGACATTGGGCACTGCAAAGACGACGAATCCTGGCCAGCCGTACCGCTCAAGGATGATCCCCGGCAGGTACATCCCCACGCACCACGTCCAGCTGCTGGCGCAGAAGAGGCCCCAAAGCAGAGTGCGGATGTTGTCTCTCAAGACGCCTGGTTCTTGCGCCGCAGGGCCTTTTCCTTCATGTGGACTTTGGGCGTGCAGTGGAACGTAATGTCGCACCGCCCGACGCGCTGCTCGCGGCCCTTCTTCTTGAGCTGCTGTCGAACCTCAAGCTCGAGGCTTGCATTGAACTCGTTGCCCGTTGCGACCATCTCGTCCAAGCCGTCGCTCTTGACGACGTGGTAGACGGCGGGGCCGAGGCATGGTCGCAGGAAGTGGTATTGCATCTTCTTGCAGACCACGATGTAGTCGCCGCCGCATTGAGCGACCAGGTACATGCCGGCAGCCACTTCCGAGTTGCCCAGCAGTGCAGCACCGGCCATTGCGTTGTACCAGTTTCGGTTGAAGCGACGGAAAGGCAGCACGGCGGCGAAGCGGTTCGAATCGATACGCTTCATGGTGATGCCGGACCGGAATGCGTACGGCAGCCAGATAAGCGAGAGCACTTTGTGCCAGAAATTGTTCCGCGTGCTCAGGCGCGTCAGGTACGCCTCGGTGCGTTCCCAGAGCGTGCGCCGAGTTGGCGCCCGCTGTGCGCCGCTGTAGGCGGCCTCCATGATGCTGGTTTCAGCTTTGGCCGTTGACATGGTGCTGCTCCGAGCCTGCCCCCCTCGGGACCCGATCCGCCATCATCTGCGGCGCTGCACTATAGCATTGCGGCCGGCAGGGCTCGACCAGTGTAAGGTGCCCAGATGGCTGGACCCCGGATTGCCGTGTGTAGCTGGAGCCTGGCGGCCCAGGACATCGATGACCTGCTGAGAAATCTGGACCAGGTCGAAATCGATTCTGTTCAGATCGCGCTGAGCCCCATGGTGCGGGCCCCTGATCACTGGCCCTCAGGGTCTGGCGGCGGCATCGACCGGTTGCGGGACCGTGGCATCCAGGTCGTCAGTGGCATGATGGCCATGGTCGGAGAGGACTATTCGACACTGCAGACTATTGCGCTGACCGGGGGCGTGCGGCCTGACGAGACCTGGCAGGAGAATCTGGCGCATGCAAGGGCGGTCGCGGCGATCGCCGCCCAGGCGGGCATTGGGTTGGTCACGTTCCATGCCGGCTTTCTGCCTGAGTCAGACGACGACCCGCAGCGGCAAGTCATTCTCCAGCGACTCGGGGTGATCGCCGACATTTTCGCCGACCATGACATCGACCTGGCGCTGGAGACCGGCCAGGAAACGGCGGGCACGCTCAAGGTGGCACTTGCGCAGCTGGGGCGGCCCAACGTGGGTGTGAACTTCGACCCGGCAAACATGATCCTGTATGGCAAAGGCGATCCGGTTGAGGCACTTGGCACACTGGGACCGGCTGTGCGCCAGATCCATGTCAAGGATGCCCTGCCGACTGAAGTGTCCGGCACGTGGGGGACCGAGAAGCCGGCGGGTGAAGGTGCCGTTGACTGGCCGGCGTTTTTTCAGGTCGCCGTTGCGCTGCAGCCCACGCCTGACTTCGTCATCGAACGCGAAGCCGGGGCCACGCGCATTGACGATATTGCCCAGGCCCGCGATTTGATCGCCGGATTCCTGGCCTCCTGAAGTATTCTCTGGGGGCGATGAAGAGGATGTCGTTGTTCAGCCGCATAGTCGTCCCGGCGCTTCTGCTGTTCGTCGTGACACCGGCGCACGCGTCGCGTCCATGCCCCCCGGACCTGGACTGCAACGGCGCCGTCGC
>JABSPW010000231.1 GCA_013214285.1 Halioglobus sp.
CTTGCGCGCTAACATTTCAGCACCGGTGAACTGATTGAACTGTATGCCCGGGTAACGTTCTGACATTTTCTTGCCGTAAGGTAACCCGTGTTCCATTTTGTAGCCGTCGACGATATTGGATCCGATGGGAACCTGGCTCATGCTTTCCACACCACCCGCGATGACGAGATCCTGGGTCCCAGACAGTACCGCTTGAATGGCAAAGTGCATGGCCTGCTGCCCCGAACCACACTGGCGATCGACGGTCGTACCGGGAACCGCTTCGCCCAGTACCGAAGAAATACACACGTTGCGGGCGATATTGCTGGACTGTGCACCAACCTGCGACACACAACCAAAAATCACGTCGTCGACCTCGTCCACCGCCACCGCTGTTTTCACCACCAAAGCATCGACGACCTCTGCCCCGAGGTCGATAGGGTGCACCTTGGACAGACGTCCATTTTTACGACCTCCGGCGCAGCGCACCGCACCCACGATATAGGCATCCAACACGTTTTTACCTCCTTTATGGGGCTACAGCAGACACAATTTACTGCCGAGCCGACTTCATTTCCTGCACGTGGAATACGCCAAACAGAAAAACATTTAGCAGGTGCATCGGTAAGGATCCACCCGCGGACTGGCATAACTTGAAATACACCACAACCTCGATCAAATGCACGGCGGCCAGCACCAGCAATAGCCGTAAAGACCACACCCCAACATTGGCCTCGCCCTGCGTTATCGCCAACACTGCCAGCACCAGGTAAAGCAACAGTATTCCAATTTTTGCCGGTGACATCACTTTCTCCTAGACAATTGTTTGGTAAGCCTCGGGGTCGAGACGGTGCATCTCCGCCTCGATCCAGTGTTCTATCTGTTCCATCAACTCCGCTGGCTCACGACCATCCGCGTGAACGGGCTGTCCGATGGAGACATCAATCACGCCCGGTTTGAAGGAAAACGTGCGCCGCGGCCAGCAGCGAGCCGACGTCACCGCGATGGGTACAATATACGCTCCGGTGGCCACTGCCAAGCGCGTCGCGCCTGTTTTGTACTTGCCTTTACCACCGCGCTCGCTGCGTGTGCCCTCAGGAAACATAATAATCCACTTGCCCCTGTCCATGAGCACCAAACCTTGTTCCGCCACCTTGGTCCAGGCATTGTTACGCTGGGAGCGGTCGATATGAATCATGCGCAAACGCCCCATACACCAGCCGAAAACAGGAATGCGCAACAACTCCCGCTTAAAAACGTAAGCCAGCGGGTGAGAGACATAACTGGGAAAGAAAAACGTTTCCCAGGTGGACTGGTGTTTGGGACACAGAATCACCCGTCGCGCATCGTCAGCCCCCGGTAAGTTTGCCTCACCGTGCAAGCGGTAGTGGACACCGCCGACCAGGCGGGCTGCCTCAACGACCCCTCGTAGCCAGGGGGCGGCGAACCACCACCACAGTTTTCTGTCGTCCAGGAAGATGGAGCAAATCAGCAGCGCACTGCCAACCGGAATAATCGATACCACCATCCAAAGGAAAACGAACACCGACCTGAGCCCATTCATTGGCGAGTTCCACTCTGTCACAGTGGGGTGCATTAAAGCAGATTGTCAGGTCAGGCGAAAACCTGGCGACTGAATTCCACTGTCAATCGCGCTAACATAAGAGCTGCAGGATGGCGTGGAATTGGACGATGGCAACGAAACAATGTCCCGGACTTCACTCGCTAGCACGCGGTGCCTACGCCTGGCTGGCAAAGGACAGCAGCTGGGGTTGGAGTAATGCTGGCTTGATCGTCGATGGCAAGGACGCGCTATTGGTCGATACGCTCTTTGATCTGGCGCTCACGGGGGACATGCTGGCTACGATGCGCGATGCAGAGCCGGCGGCTCTGCACATCGGCACAGTAGTCAACACCCACGCCAATGGCGACCACTGCCATGGCAATCAACTGGTGAGCGACGCCCGAATTATCGCCTCCAGCGCTTCGGCAGAGGAGATGAGCGAACTGACTCCGGAAGTCATGGCAGCCCTGATGGGGAACGTGGCAAAGCTAGGGCCGATAGGCGACTATTTGAAGCACTGTTTCGGCCAGTTTCACTTCGATGGCATTCGCTTCACCCCACCAACGCAGACCTTTGATGACGAATTGGAACTACGAATCGGCGACAAACCGGTGCGTCTGGTGGACGTAGGGCCCGCCCACACCCGCGGCGATGTCCTCGTGCACAGTCCCCAGGACGGGGTGGTCTTCAGCGGCGACATTCTATTTATCGAAAGCACCCCCATCATCTGGCAAGGACCGGTGCAGAACTGGATTGATGCCTGTAACCGCATAGACGATATGCAGCCCGACCTGGTGGTACCGGGACACGGCCCGATCACTGACAGGCACGGTGTCGCGCAGGTTCGCCACTACCTGCAATTCGTTCGTGATGCCGCCCGCAGTCGCTTCGACGCGGGCATGAGCGCCTTCGAAGCGGCACAAGATATCGAACTCACTGAATACTCGGCGTGGTCAGACCCGGAACGCATTGCGGTCAACGTTGATAGCCTGTACCGAGAGTTTGCAGGCGAACAGGCGCGAACGGACTTAATGGAGTTGATGAACAGGATGGCTGAACTGGCGGGCTTCCATGCGCGCGGACAGGTCTAGGGGCTGGGCGCAAGCGCGCCGTTCTGGACTCGCTGTGGCAGCCCTCATAATGACCGCTCTGAGCGTTGCGCCAGCGGCGGCGCCCAACGCAACATTGTTGCGCGATGACAGGCAACTGCGGCTCTTCATCAGTCCGGAATTTACCGCCGAACAACGCCTGCAACTCACCGCGTGGATCGATTTCATTGCGGAGACCCTCGCGCAGGTCTACGGTCACTGGCCACGGCGACAATGGGAGATTGCCATCGCGCCAGCCGCCGCCGCGGAGCATGACCTTATACCCTGGGGCCAAGTCAAGCGGGACACCGTCGACCGGGTGGAGTTCTACACCGCACCAAGGGCTTCGGCAGAGGAGCTAAAGCGGGAGTGGACTGGCTACCATGAGCTGGCCCATCTGCTTATACCCTATCAAGGCTGGGGCGACGCCTGGTTCAGCGAAGGCCTTGCCAGCTATTACCAGAACATCCTGCAGGGACGCGCCGGCATCCTCACCGAACAAGAGACCTGGCAAAAGCTCTTTGACGGTTTTTCTCGAGGGCAGGCAGAGACCCGGTTCGACGGACAAGACCTGGCCAGTGTGAGCAAGGCCATGCGCTATCGCGGCGGTTTCATGCGGGTCTATTGGAGCGGGGCCTGGTATTTCCTGAGCATTGATATGCGCCTGCGGCGCCAATCCCGGGGGAAACTTACCCTGGACAAAGCGCTGCAGAAACTCAACAGCTGTTGCGCAGATGAGCAACT
>JABSPW010000232.1 GCA_013214285.1 Halioglobus sp.
CTCAAAGGCTTCAGTCAAGTCTAGTGTGAACTGATCAATGACACCCAGTTCGACACCGCGACGCAAGGACCTCTCCCGATAACCATAACCGATAAAACGCTGGCAAAAGCCGTTCTCTCGCAAAGCCCGTGCAAGAGAGCCCCCAATTAGGCCAAGACCTACAATAACCAGATTACTCGTCGCGTAACTCATGACAACGCTACATTTTTCCCTGGGGGTAAGAACCCAGAGGCTTTAACATAATCGATTGTTCCTCCAATTCGGCGACGATACCCGCCACCGTGTCGTCCTCAAGGTGCCCCTCAAACTCGATAAAAAAGACATAAGCCCACTTTTCAGTTCTTGAAGGGCGCGAGTCAATCCGGGTCAAGCTCACATTGCCCCGCTGGAAGGGCTCGAGCAAGGAGATCAATGCACCCGGCTTATTATGGCTCGATACGATAATAGAGGTCTTATCGCGCCCGCTGGGCGGGACCTCCTCGCGCCCGATAACAAGAAAACGGGTCGTGTTGTCGGCATAGTCCTCGATATGTGTAGCCAATTTTTGCAGTCCATAAAGCTCCGCTGCCATGTCACCCGCAACCGCTGCAACGCCCGGATGCTCAGCTGCCAATCGCGCCGCTTCCCCGTTACTACTCACAGCTTCTCGCTCTACTGTCGGCCAGTGTTTGTCGAGCCAGTTACGACACTGAGCCAATGCCTGCTGGTGAGCACAGATGCGCGTAATGCGATCCGCAGAAACGCCTGAAGCGGCAAGCAGGTGCAGACCGATACCGAGCTCGACCTCGCCAGATATTTTCAGCGTCGAATCCAGAAAGTTATCCAGCGTATGACTCACCATGCCCTCGGTGGAGTTCTCTACGGGCACGACCCCGTAATTACACTGGCCCGACTCCACCTGGAAAAAAACGGCGTCGATGGTTGCCAATGGGACGCAGATTGCGGCATGACCAAAATGCTTGATAGTGGCAGCCTGCGTAAAGGTACCCTCTGGACCAAGATAGGCGATCTGTAAAGGCTTCTCCAGGGCCAGACAAGCAGACATGATCTCGCGGAATATGTACGCCATACTGACGCCATCCAGCGGTCCTGTATTGCGGCTGACAATGCTATCGAGCACTTGCGCTTCTCGCTCAGGTCGGTAGAACACAGGCTCCACTTCGGTGTCACCGCGTGCCCTGGCGGCTGCCACTTCAGCCATCTTGATATCCGCTATCCGTTGCGCACACTCAGCGCGTCGATTGATCAACACCTGTATCTCTCGATCAATTGCGTCTATAGCCGCCCTGACCTGTTCCAGATTGCTGTCGTCTGTCATGAGCGGCCTTACCCGTAGCGTTTCTCAAAATCCCGCATGAATTCAATGAGCGCATCCACAGCCGCCTCTGACACAGCGTTATAGAGGCTCGCGCGCATGCCCCCGACAGAGCGATGCCCCTTAAGATTGAGCAGACCTGCGGCTTCAGATTCTGCCAAAAATGGCTTGTCGAGGGTCGCATCAACGAGGGCAAACGGCACGTTCATCAGCGACCGACTATCCAGCTCCACGGGGTTGGCGTAAAAATCACTAGCGTCGATTGCGGCATACAATTTTTGGGCTTTGCGGCTGTTTCGGGATGCCATCGCTTGCAATCCACCCTGCTCCACCAGCCAATCGAATACCAGCGCCGCCAGATACAGGGAGAAAGTCGGCGGTGTGTTATACATCGAGTCATTGTCCGCCTGGGTCTGCCAATTTAGCATGGCAGGACACAGCTCGTGCGCTTTACCTAACAGTTCACGACGCACAATCACCAGCGTCAGACCGGCGGGCCCAATATTTTTCTGGGCGCCCGCATAGATTACCCCAAACGCACCAACGTCGACGGGCCGGGATAAGATGGTGGAGGACATATCGGCAACCAAAGGCGACTCCGCTTCGGGTATCCAGGAAAACTCTACGCCGCCGATGGTCTCGTTAGGCGTGTAATGCAGGTAGGCAGCATCGCTGCTCAGCTCCCATTGCTGCTGTGGTGGAATGGTCGAGAAGTTCGTCTCCTGCGAACTAGCAACAACGTTTACCGCCCCGTAACGCCGCCCTTCTGCAATTGCCTTGTTCGACCAGATTCCCGTATTTACATAATCAGCGCCGCTCTTGACATGCAGCAAGTTCAGCGGTACCGCCGAAAACTGTGTCGTGGCACCGCCTTGCAGAAACAGCACGGCGTAATCAGCGGGTATATCCAGTAGCTGGCGCAGGGTCTGCTCGGCGCGTTCGGCAACACCCACGACCTCGCTGCTGCGGTGGCTCATCTCCATGAAGGACAGTCCCCGGTCGTGCCAGTTAAGCATATCTTCACGGGCTGTTTTAAGGACGGACTCCGGCAACGCGGCTGGGCCTGCGCAAAAATTGTATTTGCGAGTCATCGTTTGATTTTCCTCGGCACTGTAAATCGAAGGCTGCAATGAGTTGTCGACAAGCTGCCTAGTCAGTGTCTCTCACTACTTCATCTGTATCTTCATCGGGCTCATCAATGCGCTGCAAGCCCACCAATTTCTCGCCCTCCTTGGTGCGGATTACTCGCACGCCCTGGGTATTACGACCTTGCACTGAAACCTCATCGCTGCGGGTTCGCACCAAAGTCCCCTGATTTGATATAAGCATGAGTTCATCGCCATGGAATACTTGAACCGCGCCTACCATATTGCCATTGCGTTCACTAATCGACATCGCGATCAGCCCCTTACCCCCACGCCCTTTGGTAGGGAAGTCGCCAAGGCGTGTGCGTTTACCATAGCCGTTCTCGCTTACCGTTAGCACCATGCCCTCGTCCTGCGGTATGATAAGGGAAATCATGCGGTGCCCTGCAGGTAGTCTGATCCCGCGGATTCCACGCGCAGTCCTCCCCATTGCCCTGACGTCCGTTTCGCGAAAACGCACAGCCTTACCCTCGCTACTAAAGAGCATGACATTGCTGTTGCCTTTTGTGATCGCGGTGCCCACCAGCACATCACCCTCTTCCAAATGTAACGCACGCAGACCCACGCTGCGTTGCCGGGCAAAATCTGTCAGCGCGGTCTTTTTGACTGTCCCGTTGGCGGTTGCCATAAAGATGAAGTGCCCTTCCGTATACTCCTCCACCGGCAGAATAGAGGTGACCCGCTCTCCGGACTCGAGCGGTAACAAATTGATCATGGGCCTGCCGCGGGAGTTACGACCGGCCAAGGGGATCTGGAATACTTTGAGCCAGTAAACCTTACCGAGATTAGAAAAACACAAAATCGTCGCGTGGGTACTGGCTATGAGCAAATGCTCGACGAAATCCTCGTCCTTGACCGCAGTAGCGGATTTCCCCGTACCGCCCCGGCGTTGCGCCCGGTAGTCGCTTAAC
>JABSPW010000233.1 GCA_013214285.1 Halioglobus sp.
ACTGCAGATTGGCCGTCGTGTAGCGTTGGCCCGCCCTTCAGGATTCGAACCTGAGGCCTTCCCCTTACGAGGGGGACGCTCTATCCAGCTGAGCTAAGGGCGGTAAAATCGAAGGGTGAATTATTCCGTGCCTACCGCTGCATGGCAAGGTTTCAGCTCAGAAGATGATATTCGGAAAAGTCCGGATTGCGCATTTCCTCAAGGTACTGTGCCGGGCTCCAGGGATACAGGTTGGGGACGCCGCTCTTGTCGATATACCAACTTTCACAGCCGCCGGTGTACCAGGTCGTGTGCTTGATGGCTTCGCCCATGGCGCTGTTGTAATTCTCGAAGGCGGATTGGCGTGGCGTAATCGCGGATAAAGCGTCGGTCTTCATCCGGTCCAGCATGCTGATGACATAGTCCACCTGGTGTTCCGTGACGGTGATCAGTGACAGATTGCCTACCGGACTGGTCGGGCCTTCCAGCATCCAGAAATTCGGAAAGCCGGGCAGGGCGACAGCCCTGTGCGCCCGCGGCGCCCCATCCCAGCGGCGGGCCAGCTCGACTCTGTCTTCGCCGATCACCCGGGTTGGCAGGATAAAGGCAGCCGCATTGAATCCCGTGGCCAGAACCAGCACGTCGAGCTCGTGCAGCTGATCGCTTGCGGTACGAACGCCACCGGGTTCGATCCGCGCGATACTGTCGGTGACGAGTCGGGCGTTAGGGCGTGCGAGGGCGGGGTAGAAGTCGGAACAGAGGATTAGTCGTTTACAGGTGGCAGCGTAGTCCGGTGTCAGCTTTGCTCGCAGCGCGGAATCCGGCACGCTCTCTTTGAGGTGCTTAAGGCAGATACGTGTGATCAACCGTTGCATGAACCGGTTGCCCACGGTCGCCGCACTGAACGTGTGCAGCAGAATCTGGAAGTACCAGTGGTAGGCCAGGCGCTGCAGAACGGGGAAACGCGCCATAAGGCGATTCCAACTCGGCGAATATTCCTTTTGCGGCAGAGGAGCGATCCAGTGGGGCGTGCGCTGAAAAACATGCAGCTCTCCGACTTGCTCGGAAATCGCGCCGACGATCTGGCAAGCGGTGGAGCCGGTGCCGATAATGCCGACCCGTTTGCCCACCAGATCGACGGAATGATCCCAGCGCGCCGAATGGAAACAGGCGCCGGCAAATTTTTGTAGTCCCTCAATGTCCGGAACAACCGGTTGATGTAGCACGCCTGTTGCGGCAATGACCACATCGAAGTCTTGTACGTCGCCTTGAGCGGTGGTAAGTCGCCAGCGCGGTGCGTCGTACTGGAGTTCATCGACCGGCATGTTGAATTGCACCTTATCCATTACACCGAAGTCCCTGGCCACATCTTCCATGTAAGCTAATATATCGGGTCCATAGGGATAGCGGTGCGACCAGTCCGGCTTCAAAGCAAAACTGAAACTGTACCAGCGAGAAGGAATGTCGCATGACAAACCGGGGTAGGTATTTTCGCGCCAGGTACCCCCGACGCGATTGGATTTTTCAAATACGGTGAGATCGGTGTAGCCGGCCTTGCCGAGTTTGACGACGGCAGCAATGCCCGACATGCCGGCACCGATGATCGCAATACGCGGCTGCCGGCCAGCGTGAGACCAAATCGCTTCAGCATTAACGCCGTCTGTCATATTGCGAGTTCCACTGCCTTGAATTTCACCCTACTGCCCTCACATAGTCGCATGTGTTGCGCAGAAAGAACATTTTTAACGGCCTGTCAGGCGTGAAATTTTGCTTCTTTCGTGCTCTTGAAAATGGCTTTTTCGCCCTTATTTATAGTGTTAAAGGCGGTTCAGCCTGTGAACAAAGGAGATTTAAAGATGATGTTAGTTCCACGTAGTAATGTGTTTGATTTTGACCGTTTCTTCAACAGTGCCTGGTCGCAGCCGGCAGAGTCTCGCGCGAATGCATTTTTTGCGCCGCGTGTAGATATCAATGATCAGGGGGATCATTACGAGATCTCCGCTGAACTACCCGGCGTGGACAAGAAGGATATCCACGTGCATGTGAAAGATGGTGTACTCACCCTCGAAGCGGAAGCCGTCAAAGAAGACAAGGAGGAAAAGGATGGTAGGCTTATTCGTCAGGAACGACGTTACGGTAAGTTCAGACGCAGTTTCAATCTCGGCGAGAACGTGCAGGAGTCAGATATTAAAGCCAAATTCAACGATGGTGTACTGACACTTGAAGCACCCAAAGCCGTTGAGAAAGAAAAAGAGCGTCGTCGTATTGACGTGCACTGATTAACGCATGCGTTGCGTCACAATGCAGTGTAGATCAGCCGACAAGCATCGCGCGCACGAACTTGTGTAACAGAGTCTTCTGTCGCGCGATGTTTTGCGGTTCCAGTATATCGCCTTCCGCCAGGGAGGCAAAAGCGCGTTGCGACAGAAAGTACCCCGTTGTCAGGTTGAACATGGCGATGAGGTTAATAGCCAGAGCGGCGCGCTGTTCGGCTTGAGGAGCGGACGTGGCGGTGTCATTGAATGCCTCGACACTTTGCATGCCTTGATCAAACAATTTTTCCAGCCAGACATACACCAGTTGATTGCCCACTGAAGTGCTGTCGCCTTGCATCGCCCGGTTGAACAGAGCCGCCATCTGCGGGTGTCGCAAAAGCAGGTCGGTCATGATCGCGGGCAGATCCGTGTATTCGTGCAAACTGGAGGCGGACGCCATGTGACGGGACAGTACCTCGGCCATCGGATTCAGCGCGCGAAATAATACTGCTTCATACAGCGCCTGCTTGCCGGCGAAGTGGTTGTACAGGCCCGGTTGCTTGATGCCAGCGCCGGCCGCGATCTGACGCAAGCTGGTGCCATCGTATCCGTGCCGCGCGAACAACTCCTCCGCTACATCAAGGATACGCTGGGCCGTTCGCTCCCCCTTGGTCCGTTTTTCGCGCTGATTCGCACGCTCCGGCATAAATTATCAACCGATTGCTAAAATTTGCTCAGAAACTACCACAGCCCCCTTCATTTTTCGACCGGGAGGTGTCTATACTCGCTAAAAATTATTAATTGATAATATTAAGGAGGGTAGCCACTTGCGCGTGAGAGATCTGGTCAACGAGGATGCGTCCCTGATTAGCCGCCGGTGCTGGTCGGACCCGCAGGTCTACGAGTGGGAAAAGCAGGGTATTTTTGGCAAATCCTGGCTGTTTTTGGGGCATGAATCACAGATCCGCAAGCCCGGAGATTTTGTTCAAGCGTACATGTGCGAAACACCGGTGATTCTGGCCCGAGGTCAGGACGGCGGCGTGTATGCCAGTAGCACCAGTTGTACCCATCGCGGCTTGCCCGGGTGGCGGGCCGACCATGGCAATACCAAACGCTTCGTCTGCCCATACC
>JABSPW010000234.1 GCA_013214285.1 Halioglobus sp.
GGCTCGAGACCAACGCCGAGCGATCCCGCGTCGTCTTTGTTGTCACACCCACCGGTTACCAATGTTGCTCGGATTTTTTTCAGCGAATTCCCGCTGGCGTCACGCAGTTCGTCGCAGACTTTGCGCTGTCGCCTTCGACGAAAACGAGTGAGGCCGATTTCTCATTTGTGCAGGCTACCGATATGCATGTCCGCAACGAGCTCGATACAGCAGAGCTGGTTGAGGACCTCGAGGAGATATTGCCGTTGCAGCCAAATTTCATCGTCGCAACCGGCGATGAAATCAACAATGGTCATGGACGGGCTGCCGAGATGTACCCGCATTACAAGGCAGCGATTAAAGACTTTCCCGTGCCTGTCTTTCATGTTGTTGGCAATCACGATGTTCCAGTAGAGATTTACGAGGATTTCCTCGGACCACCCTACTACGCCTTCAACTATGGCGGTCGCCACTTTGTGGTCCTCAACAGCATGTCTGACGTGTCGCCCCAATTGGACTGGCTTCAGCGGGAAATCGCGACGCAGCCGGAAAACATTGAGATCGTGGTTTTTCAGCACTATTCACCGGATAAAGCGCTGCTGGAGTTTTTGTCCCAGTACAACACCAGGGCGGTCATTAGCGGCCATTGGCATTCAAGCCGGGTGTTTCGATACAAGAACATGTTGTGCGTCAACTCGCCACCTTTGCGTTACGGCGGCTTTGCCATGGCCCCCCGGGGATTTCGAACGGTCACCTTCCACAAGGGCCAGATCGATCTGAAAGACCACCTGGGCGGTTGCCGGGAGCATCTGACGATTGTTTCCCCTGCCCACGGAGCGGTCATGCCGGCCGGGAAGATCCAGATCCACGCAAACGCTTACGATGTCTCCAGGGCGGTAACCAGGGTTGAGTACCGAATCGCAGAAGAACCGTATAAAGCAATGAGGGCGGTTGGTACGTGGGCCTGGGAAGGCGAGTGGGCCGGTAAAGCGCCGGGGAGCTATGCCATCGACGTAAAAGCAAGCCTGGCCTCCGGTGAGATCCTGCGGGATCGGGCCAATTTTGAGGTCGCAGCTGACCTGGTTGCTGCTCCGATACCCGAATCAGCCTGGCCGATGTTCCAGCATGATTCGTCCCGGACCGGTGCGACCGGTGATACGGTTCATCCGCCGTTGCACCTTGCCTGGAGCACGGCGCTTGGCAGTACAGCGCTTAGTGGTGCAGCGCTTGGTGGTGCAGCGCTTGGTGGTGCAGCGCTTGGTGGTACAGCGCATATTTCTTCGCCGGTCCTTGCCAATGAAACTGTCTATATCGGGCTGCAGGATGAAGCGATGAAAGGGATCGCCGGGGTTTATGCGTTGGATGCGCGGACTGGCAGTACCAGGTGGAAATTTGCAACTCCGGTTTCGGTGAAGAACAGCGTCGCAGTGGCCGGCAATCTTGTTTATGCAGCAACGGTCGACGGACAGATGTGGGCGCTGGATGCGGAAACTGGAGAAGCCCGATGGCAATATAGGCTGGGCAGTCGAATTGAGTGTCGCGCGTACGCTTCTCCGGTTGTTTCCGATGGCATTGTCTATTTTGGCGTGGCACAGCAGTTTGTCGCGCTCAATGCAGAAACCGGAAAGACAATTTGGCAGGCCACCTTCGACGGGATGACATCAGCGCTGGGCGCAGAGTATATGGGCTGTTATTCGTCGCCTTGTATTGGCGAAGACATGGTGTATGTCGGTTTTAATCTGGCCAGTGGGCTCGTTGCGCTCAACAAGCAGAATGGCAAACAACTTTGGAACAAGAAGCACAAACACAATCCGCTTCATGCGTCTCCCGCCTTGTGTGAGGATATGCTCTACCATCCAGCGTTTGGCGAGCTGCGCGCAATGAAGGCGGAGACGGGCGAAGAAGTGTGGCGCTTTCCGCTGCCGGCAGAAAATTCTTATTTTCCCTGGTGGACGATATCGTCGCCGGCCATTTCAGATTCGAGGGTCTACGTCGGTTCTCTGGAAGGTGCGGTATTTGCCTTGGATGCGTCCAGTGGCGCGAAGCTCTGGTGCCATCAGACGGGAGAGGCGCTGGCGTCTTTCGGACCTTGCATGCGGGCAGGCAGTCAGGTGATCTCCTCCCCAGCTTTATCTGGCAATACCGTGTACGTTGGCTCTGCCGATGGGAGGTTGTATGCGCTGGATACCGAGAGCGGGAAGGAAAAGTGGCGTTACAACCTGGGGGTACCCATTACGTCCTCCGCTGCGATCTCCGGTAATACCGTTTTTGTTGCAGCGTACGATGGAACGGTCTACGCGTTTACGGAGATCAGGGAGCCTCGCACGGCGAAAACGTAACGTTATTTCTGCGCAGGCGCAGACCCTGAGGCGGCATGGCCGCAATCGGTGGCTGATGGTTTTACGACGAATCAGCCCCGGCGCCCGTAAGTGGCTCTTTAGCTGGCGTTCGGCGGCAGAGCAGGCCTGGCGGCTGGGCTCAGTTTCCCAAGCAAGCTCCCCAGGGGGGGCTGGCAGCTTGATGGCTGCGTCGTCAGAAAAATTAGCTCTGGCCAGAAGCATGGTGCCCAGTGGGGGCCTGGGCTGGTCTGGTGAGTTTCTGTGGGGGGATGTTCCTGCCAGTCGGCGAGCATGAAGGCTTGCTGGCCTGCGGTGCGACGGACAGAAAGAAGCAGACAGTCTACTCGAGTTGGGTTAGAATGACCGTGGTACCGGAGCCGGACGATTGTTGCGTAAGGATGCGAGTTGCTGTTCGTTCGGATGTTTTCACCTCCCCACTATGAATCCCCTTTGCGCGAATGCCCTTTGCGCGAATGCCCTTCCCGTGAGTCCCATCCGCTGGATGGACCTTCGTGGTCAATGGAAAAATCAAAAACCATGGTCAACCGCCATATTGTCGCTGCCGCCATGGTTGCCGTTTTGTGTTTCAGTTCGCACGCGCGTGGGCAATGGCAAGAGTGGACCGACGCAAGCGAAACCCACAACTGGGATGATCCAGGGAATTGGACCGGCAATCAAGTTCCTGGTCCCCAGACGGAGGGCGTTACCGTGCAGCGGGTCCCTGGACCGACCATTTCTGATATGGACGCGGTGGTAAAGAGTTTTCTGCAAATTGGTGTCGACAGCGATGGCGAACTGACGATTGGTGAGGGGAGAAGCCTTGATGTAAAAATCGCCGTCGCAATCGGCTGTACGGACAAGGCAGGTGGCACGCTAAACATGCAAAAGGGATCTGCGCTGACAGCGGATCAGCTTTACATTGGAAACCAAGGCAAGGCCCATCTCACTTTGGATGGTGGTAGGATCGACTGTACCCATTTCGTGGTGGCGCGGAGTGGTTATTTGGGGCCTGCGAGTACCGTTTTGTTAAAGTCGGGTACCGTT
>JABSPW010000235.1 GCA_013214285.1 Halioglobus sp.
ATTATCCGCACAGTCGGGCGGCCTCTGTGAGGCGCGCGGAGCCGCTGTGATGGCTGAAGGTTCTGTAATGGAACCTATTTGTGATGGGTTTGGCTGGCCCCTGGTCCGGCAGGAGGGACCTTGGCATGGCGGACGATACCAATCCACAGGAAACCCAAGAGTGGGTCGATGCACTCGATGCTGTGGTGCGTCACGCCGGGGAGGACCGGGCCGCTTATCTGATCATGCAGCTGGCCAAGCACGCGGTGGACCTGCGACTGCGCCTGCCAACGGCCGCGATAACGCACTTCTCCAATACGATTGCGCCGGCCGAAGAGAAAATGATGCCCGGCGATGTCTTCATGGAGCGGCGGATTCGCTCCCTGGTGCGCTGGAATGCGATGGCCATGGTAATGCGGGCCAATGACAATGACGAGGGCCTTGGTGGCCATATCTCCAGTTTTTCCTCCAGTGCGACCTTGTACGATATCGGTTTCAATTATTTTTTCCGGGGCACCGCTGATGGCCACCCGGGTGATGTGATTTTTTATCAGGGGCACAGTGCCCCGGGAATGTACGCGCGATCCTATCTGGAACAGCGCCTGGACGAGCCGCAACTGGATAACTTTCGGCGCGAGGTGGATGGTAATGGCCTTTCTTCCTACCCCCACCCCTGGCTGATGCCCACGTATTGGCAATTTCCTACCGTGTCTATGGGCCTCGGGCCAATCCAGGCTATTTACCAGGCACGGGTCATGAAATACCAGCAAGACCGCGGCCTGCTCGACCAGCAGGATCGCCAGGTGTGGTGCTTTATGGGCGATGGTGAGTGTGATGAGCCGGAGTCGCTGGGAGCGATTTCGCTGGCGGGCCGAGAGGGAATGGGTAACCTGAACTTTGTCATCAACTGCAATTTACAGCGCCTGGATGGGCCGGTGCGCGGTAACGGCAAGATCATTCAGGAACTGGAAGGTGTTTTTCGCGGCGCAGGTTGGAACGTTATCAAGGTGATCTGGGGTCGCAAGTGGGATCACCTGCTAGAAAAGGATAAGACGGGTTTACTGCAGCAGCGCATGGATGAGGTCTGTGACGGTGATCTGCAGAATTACAAATTCAATGGCGGCGCCTACACGCGAGAGCATTTCTTCGGCAAGTATCCGGAGCTATTGGAGCTCGTTTCTGACCTCTCCGACGACGATATTATGTACCTCAATCGGGGTGGTCATGACCCGTACAAGGTCTATGCAGCTTACTCTGCCGCGATGGAAGAGCAGTACCGGCCAACGGTCATTCTGGCGATGACGGTGAAAGGGTACGGTACCGGTGAGGCGGGGGAGGCAAGCAATGAAACGCATGCACTGAAAAAACTTGACCTCGACAGTCTGAAGGCGTTTCGAGACCGCTTTGATATTCCGATCAGCGATGAAGACCTTGATGATGTGCCCTATTACCGGCCGCCGCCGGACAGCGCTGAAATGCGGTATATGCGAGAGCGGCGCGATGCACTGGGTGGACCGCTGCCGGTGCGACGTGCGCAAATGGAATTGCTGGAGGCGCCGCCGCTGGCTACTTTTGAGCACCAGCTCAAAAGTAGCGGTGAACGTGAGATTTCTACGACAATGGCGTTTGTGCGCATCCTGTCCAATCTAGTGAAAGACAAAAGTATTGGTCAGCGGGTGGTGCCCATCGTGCCCGACGAGGCACGTACCTTCGGTATGGAGGGTATGTTCCGGCAGTTGGGCATCTATTCCTCAGTGGGTCAGCGTTACACGCCGCAGGATGCCGGGCAGATCATGTACTACAAAGAGGATATAAAAGGTCAGATATTGCAAGAGGGTATTAACGAAGCTGGCGCGCTGTCTGCTTGGTTGGCAGCGGCTACCTCATACAGTACCAGTGGTCTTGCTATGGTGCCTTTCTATATTTTTTACTCCATGTTTGGTTTTCAGCGCATCGGCGACCTGGCCTGGGCGGCCGGTGATAGTCAGGCTCGTGGCTTTCTTATCGGTGCTACTGCGGGCCGAACCACCCTCAACGGTGAGGGGTTACAGCACCAGGACGGGCATAGCCCTGTGCTAGCGGGCACCATCCCCAACTGCATCACGTATGATCCTGCCTATGCCTATGAGCTTGCTGTCATTATCCAAGACGGCTTACAGCGCATGTACGGTGAAGGTGAAAATCGCTTCTACTACATTACGACGATGAATGAAAATTACCGGCAGCCAGAAATGCCTGTCGGTGTCGAGGCTGGCATCATTCAGGGTATGTATCGATTGCGCGCGGCCAGTAGCGGGCGTGACCTCAAGGTGCAATTGCTGGGAGGCGGCGCAATTCTGCGAGAAGTCGAGGCCGCTGCGGAAATATTGGCGTCGGAGTATGGCGTTGCTGCTGACGTCTGGAGTCTGACGAGTGTCAATGAATTGGCGCGTGAGGGGAGGGCGGCACGGCGTTGGAGTCTATTGCACCCGGGGGAAGAACCTCGTGTGCCCTATGTTTCGCGCATGTTGTCTGAGACGGGTGGCCCGGTGATTGCCGCGACCGATTACATCAAGCTGTATGCTGACCAGATTCGGGATTTCGTGCCAACACCGTATACCGTGTTGGGTACCGATGGCTTCGGCCGATCAGATACACGCAGTAAGCTGCGGGCGTTTTTTGAGGTGAGTCGTGAATATGTGGTGATCGCTGCCTTGAGCGCGCTGGCGGATGAGGGCAGTATGCCGCGCGGCGCTGTGTCGCAGGCAATCGACGACCTTGGCATTGACGCGGAGAAGGCTGACCCGCTAACGCTTTAAAACGTCTGACGGTGTAGAAAAGGAAATTGACGTGCCAGTACAACAAGTGACAGTGCCCGATATCGGTGGCGCGGAAGGTGCAGAGGTGATTGAACTGCTGGTAGCGGCCGGTGATGAAGTGGTTGTCGATCAGGGCCTCATCGTGTTGGAGTCGGACAAGGCATCAATGGAGATTCCTTCCACAGTGGCGGGCACCGTGGTCGAAATGCTGGTCGCGGAGGGAGACCAGCTCTCGGAAGGTGCGCCCCTGGCCAAAATCGAGGTGAGTGATGAGGATGTGCAAGCGCATGACGCTGTTGTCGAACTGCGAGATAGCCTACCGATCACAGCCAGCGACGAAAAAGAGGCAGTAGCGGGTGAGGCGGAGCCGGCTGACGCTGCCATCGCGCCAGTTGTATCAGTCCCCGTGGAGCAGGTTTCTGCTGCGGCTGCCGCTGAAGGGGACAGAACCACGCCAAAGGAGATTTACGCGGGGCCAGCGGTACGGAGGATGGCGCGCGAACTCGGTGTGTCACTGAAGCGGGTGCTCGGCA
>JABSPW010000236.1 GCA_013214285.1 Halioglobus sp.
GGACATAGCGAGCGCTTGGTCGGAAGATATGATCAAAATCATGCAATCACGTGTGCCACTGGGGCGTGCAGGAGCACCGGATGAAATCATCGGTGCTGCATTGTACCTCGCGTCTGATGCTTCGCGCTACACCACCGGTTCGATTCTGAAGGTGGATGGGGGAGCAGCCTACGGGAGCTGATGGTCAGCCCTCGCTGCGCGGAAAACTGCTGTTGACATGCAGGGCCGTTTGATGGCGGTGCTGTGGTAACACCGGGTTGCATAAACCGACAGTGACGGCCCCATCATCGGTCAGCAGGATCTGACTATGCTGTCAGGTTAGTGTCGTTCGGGCTACTTGCTGTGCTGTGTGGCGAGTGTCGCTCCGCGGTGCGCCTGTTGGGTAACATAGGCGCGAATGGCCTCGCTTTCATCGGAGTCAATGTATGCTCCCATGGCTGGCATGCCACGTTCACTGAGGCTGCCCTGCATGACCACCCTATCCCACTCGCGCTCGTCCCATAGGTAGCTGGAGCCGCGCAGGTCAGGTACCAGCAAACCCGACACGGCATTCAGCCCGTGACAACCCATGCATCTGTCTTGGTAAGCTGCGTATCCTTTATGCAGTATGTTCTTGTCGGCTGTGAGCGGCGGCGGGTTAAAGTGCACGCGGCGTTGCCAGTTTACGGGAGGTAATGTGGCGTCAGCACCCAGCTTGAAGGTGAGCACGCGGCTGACATTGGGCAAGCTTTCGCTCTGCACGAACTCGCCAAATACCAGTGCGAACGCCCCGCCCCAGCCGACGTTCACTGAAACGTATTGTTGTCCATTAATCTCATAGGTTATCGGCGCGGCAACCACGCCGGTCTGGGTAGGGAAATGCCATAGGTCTTTTCCGCTGTCAGCGCTGAAGGCCACGAATTGACCATGTGCTGCCCCCTGAAATACGAGGTTGCCCGCGGTGGTAAGTGTGCCCCCGTTCCAGGGCCCTCGTTGTTCGACGCGCCAGGCCTCTTGCTGGGCCACCGGATCCCAGGCCAGCAGTCTGCCCTGCATCAGGGCGCGCATGGCGTCCCGCTCGGCCTGATTGTCTGGTAGTGAGCCCACGATGCCATCTGTCCCTGTATTGGCGCTGCCGGGGACGTAGCGGAAGGCCTCGGGTTGCCCGTAGTTGGCAGGAAAGTCCAGTACTGGGATGTACACTAGCCCTGTCTCAGGATTAAACGACATGGGCTGCCAGTTGTGGCCGCCAAGGTAAGAGGGAAAGACGACGTAGGGTGCCTCGAGGTAGCGGGCGGCCGCTACTTCCACGGGCCGACCCGTGGTCATGTCCACGTGTGTGGCCCAGTTCAGATCAATGAAGGGTTGAGCCGACAGGAGTTCGCCGTTAGTTCGGTCCAGGACATAAAAGAAGCCGTTTTTTGGCGCCTGCATCAATACTTGCCGCAGCTCGCCTTCGATTTTCATGTCGGCCAGTATCATGTGTTGGGTGGCGGTATAGTCCCATGTCTCGCCGGGAGTGGTCTGGTAGTGCCAGACGTATTCTCCTGTGTCAGGTTTTACCGCCACGATGGAAGAGAGGAACAGGTTGTCACCGCCACCGGGCGAGCGTAGTTCCTGATTCCAGGGCGTACCGTTACCGACGCCGAAGTAGAGCAAGTCCAATGCTGGGTCGTAGGCCATGGAGTCCCATACGGTACCGCCACCACCACCAAGCTCCCACCAGCGCCCGTTCCAGGTCTGGGCAGCCATCGCCATGGCTGCATTCTCAAAGCCTTGAGCGGGATTGCCTGGCACGGTGTAAAAGCGCCATGCGAGTGACCCGTCGGTTACATTGTACGCGCTAATGTAGCCGCGCACGCCATATTCTGCGCCGCCGTTTCCGATCAACACTTTGTCTTTCACAACGCGCGGCGCACCGGTGATGGTGTAGGGCAGGGTAGGGTCCAAAGTCGCTACAGACCAGTTGACGCTGCCGGTTTTAGCGTCCAGCGCGATCAATCGACCATCCAGCGCGCCAAGGAATACCTTGCCCTGCCATACCGCAACACCTCTATTGACCACATCACAGCAGGCGTGCTCTGCTTTACTCTTTGCGACCTCGGGGTCAAATGACCAAAGCGGCGCCCCGCTCTGTGCGTCCAGTGCGTGTACGATGCTCCAGGCAGAGGTAACATACATGACGCCATCTACCACAATGGATGTGGCCTCGATGCCTCGCTGTGTTTGCAGGTCAAAGTACCATGCCAGGCCAAGATTCTTTACGTTATTCTCGTCAATCTGTTGGAGTGGGCTGAAGCGCTGTTCGCTGTAGGTCCGTCCGTGGCTCATCCAGTTGCCGGGCTCGTTGTCGGCGTCGATTAAGCGGGCGCTGTCAACTGCAGCCACATTGCCATTTGTATCCTTGATCTGGCTATTACAAGCAGCGAAGAAAATCAGGGTAGTAAAAAGGAGGCCTGAGCGTACGAGCATGGGACATTCCCTCGAGTATTTTTATGATGGTGTTGTGAAGCTTAGACGCCGGCATTAAAATGGCCAACAACAGCCGACAGCGCCCTTTAGCTTTCTGCCCGATAATTCTCGATCGCGGGGCAAGCACAAAACAGGTTGCGGTCTCCGTGCACGTTATCCACCCGGTTCACCGGAGGCCAGTACTTGTCCCCTCGAAGGGACTCGACTGGAAAAGCTGCTTGCTGGCGCGGGTAGGCATGATGCCAGTCGTCGGAGACGACATCTGCGAGAGTATGGGGTGCGTTGACCAGCGGATTGTCAGTACTCAGTATGCCGTCTTGCACCGCTCGGATCTCGGCGCGAATGGCAATCATGGCGTCGCAGAAGCGATCCAGTTCCGCAACCGATTCCGACTCGGTGGGCTCAACCATAAGTGTGCCTGCTACCGGAAAAGACATGGTGGGGGCATGGAAACCGTAATCGATAAGGCGCTTGGCGATATCCTCTTCTGTGATGCCGCTCTCTTCCGTTATTGATCGAATGTCCAGGATGCACTCGTGTGCCACTGTGCCGTCAGCGCCCGTATAAAGTATTGTATAGTGATGCTGCAAGCGACTCGCGACGTAGTTGGCATTAAGAATTGCTACCTTGGTTGCCTGTGTCAGACCTGCCGCACCCATTAGTGCGATATAGGCCCAGGAGATGGTCAAGATGGAAGCGCTACCAAAGGGGGCGGCAGATACTACGTCATTGTCTGCGTTGAGGCCGGGTACCGGCACCACAGGGTGGCTGGGCAGGAACGACTGCAAGTGCACCCCAACCCCGATCGGACCCATGCCGGGCCCGCCACCGCCATGAGGGATGCAGAACGTCTT
>JABSPW010000021.1 GCA_013214285.1 Halioglobus sp.
GCGGGACACAGCATTGATCCTGTCGAGTGTCTCTGCGTCCAGAGTCACCTCCGCAGCGGCCAACAGATCCGGCACTTTGAGCTAACCAGTACTAATTGCCCGTGAGGCTTGACCATATATCCTGAGTTATTTGCTGTCGCAGGTTCAGGCAGCGGACGTGAGAGCGCCGTTGTTGATGAGATCGCGGCAGGGAGTGAGAAGACGAGGATGTTGTGATCGAGTCACAGTCCACTCCACGACCTGGGAACAGACAGCTTGATTTACCGCCCTATTGGTTGGGACACGGCAGTCTACGGACGTAAGGCCCATGCCAGCCAGCCAGTTTGCCTGGCGACCATAGAGCACTGGAACCACCTGATCCATTCCGAACTCAGCAGTGAAACGGTGCATCGCCGATGGTAGTGTGGGGCTTCCCCATGTGAGAGTAGGTCATCGCCAGGCATCTAAACAGACCCCGTAGCACAGCGTGCTGCGGGGTTTTTTTGTAGGTCTGTAACCCCCTTTATCCTTGTCCAGTGGTTGGGTGCTGTGGGCCTACTGTCGGGGATAATCGTCGCGGCTTGTTCCCTGGTTCGCAAGTAATTGCCAACCAGTCTGGCGTCGTAGCCTATACTCTTGTCTTGCCAGGATAGTATTTCATTAAACACTACGTGGAGTTTACTGTTCTATGTCCTATCACTCGACCTTGGTAATGCTGCGCACAGCGGCAGCGGTTGCTGTGGGTATTGCAATAGTGCTGTCTCTGATGACTTATATGGGCGATTTTCGGCTAGGGGCTAGTGACAGCGCCATTGCCGATGTGAATGGATCGAGCGCTATTTTTTTCCTCATCTTTTTCCTCGTGCTGTCTGGCATGGTCGCAATACTGGTGCCGATTGCGGTCCCGCGCCTGGTTTTCTTATTGGGTCTATTTCCATTGCTAATCGGCTGGCGAATCGCATCACTTTCCGCGCTCCCGCTGATTGAGGCCTTCTGCGCGACCGCGTTTGTTGTGTTTGTACTGTTTTTTCTTGTGATGGTAATTCACGAACTGAGGGTGCCCGCCGTCGCAGGTAAGCCCCGTGCCTCTTTGACTGACGTGCAGCTTGCCTTTATTCGCCTGTATATAGGCCTGGATTTTGTTCCACATTTCACCGAGAAACTTTTTGCGGGACCCGCGACGCGGGCTGGCGACTTGCAGGCGTTTGAGGCGCTGGGTGTGCCTGACCCTCTTCAGTTTGTATTACTGGCGGGTGTGATTGAATTTGCCGCTGCTTGTGGCGTGGGTCTCGGTGTGTTGACGCGGCTTGCCGCGATATTGACGGTGTGCTATCTCATGGTCGCGACGATGATCGGCCACCATTTCTCACTTGGATTCATTTGGGCGTCTCCGGGCGGCGGCTGGGAATATCCCGTGTTGTGGTCCCTTGTGATTCTTAGTTACGTGTTAGGTGGGGGGCGCTGGATGTCGCTTGACCAGGTCATTAGCGAGCGTGTCGCCATCCCCCGTGGACTGGAGATGCTCATGGGTGACACCAGCCCTAAGCGTCAATAATAGTCGTCTAGCTGACGTACGCATGGAACTGCCATCCGGTGCCATAGGTCTGTTACCGATTGTCCTGGTCGTTATTGCTTTCTTGGTGATCCGCTATTATCGCCAATGGCGAAACGAACAGGTGCGTAACCGGCCTTTCTCAGCTGAGATGGAGCAAAGCCTTAGGAAAACGCTGCCCTTTTTCGAACGCTTATCCCCGGCAGATCAGCAGAAGCTAAAACAAAAAGTGAATCTCTTTCTAGCGTCCAAGCGGTTCTATGGCTGCGCGGGTCTAACGATTACCGACGATATTCGTGTAACAATAGCGGCCGAGGCTTGCCTGTTAATCCTGCGGCATGGGGGAGAGGCTTACCCCGGGTTGACCTCAATACTGGTATATCCCAGCGCATTCGTGGCGAATCACACAGAAAGCCAGGCGGATGGAGTGGTCTCCGCGGAGTCGCACCATCTGCTTGGTGAGTCCTGGGATAACGGTAGGGTAATTCTGGCCTGGGACGCTGTGAGACGCGGCGCTGCTGATTTCACCGATGGTAATAACGTCGTCTTGCATGAATTCGCACACCAGTTGGATGCGCTTTCCGGGCGCACGGATGGGGCGCCACCCTTGATGCGGAACAGTTACAAAAGTTGGGCCCGCGTATTATCGCGTCATTATGAGGACCTAGTCGTTAGAAGTGAGCGGGGATTGCCAACCACCATGGACACCTATGGTGCGACCAATCCAGCCGAGTTTTTTGCGGTAGCGACGGAGACATTCTTTGAAAAACCCGACGAACTGTGCGCCAGGCGTTCTGACTTGTTCGAGGAGTTGAAGACGTATTATGGCCTTGATCCCCGTGACTGGTCAGCGTGAGTCCCTCACGCAACGGTGCGGCAATACCGCACTAACAAGGGGCGTTAGGGGGGAAGCCCCGGTAACTTGAAATGAGCGATTTGCACTTCCTCACCGTAGTCGCCGTAGTCCCCCTGTGCGCGCAGGTCGCGAAACTGAGCCCACCGAACCGGGCGATAGTGGGGGCGATCACCGTCGGCAATCGATGTTAGCAGAGGCTCGACCACGCACTCTCTGGCGGGGTTCAGGAAACACGCGATGCTATAACGCGGACGTTGGCAGCTGGCGAGAACACGGTGCACCGGGGCGCGAAATCGATCGTTCGACCACACCTGTAACATATCACCAATATTGATCGTTAACGCGCCCGCCAAGGGTTTGATGTCCCGCCACTCGTCCTTGAGTAGTTGTAGCCCCGTAACTTCATCTTGTAGCAGGATAGTGAGCCCACCAGCGTCGGTGTGCGGGCTGATGCCCAATGGCCCTGCAGGAGTGGCTCTCGTATCTTTTAGGCTATCTGATATTGGGTAGTAGTTTAATCGTGTGAAAGATGAGTGTTGCGGTTCGAAGGCAGAACGAAGTCGGTCATGGCTGACTTCGAGTCCCTCGCTAAGCAGTCCCAGAAGGTTCAGACCCAGCTGATAGCAGTACTGTGAGAGGGATTCCATTGCACTACGAAAGTTTGTTGGTTGGTGCGGCCAAGGTATGTCACAGCCGGTACCGATATCGAAAATTTCTTTTCGATCACGCAGGTTCCTGGTTAACTCCCTATCATAGTAGCCCCACGGGTTTTCCAGCGTACGTGACAGTCGCTGTTTGTCCGAGAGTGATTGGCTGAAAAATACCTTACTCGCAGTGATCGCCTGTCGACTGATGTCTGGGGCGATAGGGTGGTTGATCAGGTGAAATATGCCCCACTCCTCGCAGGCGGCTGTCAGACTTGTCCGCACCGCGTCGTTGGAGTCCCCGTAATCGACCACTGGAATAGAGTGATGTTGCTGATAATTTGTCACGGGAATTCCATTGAGCTTACGCCCTAACAGTATCGGTATAGAGTATTCGAGTGTAAATAGGCAAGTCGGGCGGCTCAGCTGCTCAGGTACCGGCTTTCATCGATCGCATCGAGCTGCGCTTCCGGCAGGAACTCCTGCGCGTACTTGACATAGATTTTGTCGCGCACAAACAACTCAAAACAGTCCTTATCGATGTGATTGTTAAGTACCATTGTGTAGAGGATGTCCAGGGCTTCACTGACGGTTTTCGCCTTTTTGTAAGGGCGGTCTGCGGCCGTCAGAGCCTCGAATACATCAGCTACGGCCAGGAGTCGCTCAGGGATGCTCAACTCCTCCCCTGCGAGTTTGCGAGGATAGCCGGTGCCCTTCAGGGTCTCATGGTGAGTGGACGCGTAGCGGGGCACGTTCTTCAGTTCTTCAGGGAATGGCAGGCTTTCAAGCATTTTGATCGTGCTGATCATATGCTCGTTAATCTTGAAGCGATCTTCTGTTGTCAAAGTTCCTCTTGATACGGAGAGATTGTACAGCTCGCCTTGATTGTAGAGGTGTTCAGGAACCTCCATCTTGATACCGAGCTCGGTGGGATAGTCGGTAGATTGCTCGCGCTGGATAATATGTACAGGCTTGTTGCTCAGGAGTCTTTCCCTTGCTGGCAGCATATCCGGTGGCGACTGTATGCGCATTTCCTCCAGTGGTGAGAGTCCCAGGCGATCGTCAAAATGTCGCAGCCAGGTCTTGCTCGCAATAATTTCCAACCTGCGCAGTCTGTCCTCATTGAGCGATTCACCGCCGACATTGCACGTGGCGACGAAGGCGAAGTCCTCGAGCAGGGCTTCCTGTGTTTTGTTGCGCCGTTGCGCCAGTTCGGGCTGCTTTTGGGGCCATTGGTGAAGCTGCACAAGATATTCTATTTCCGCATCTCGCCAGAGTACTTCGAATCGCATGCGGATTTCGTGAATACGATTGTAGATGACTTCCAGTTTGCTGCCTTTGTCGACAATGTGCTCCGGCGTTGTGATTTTCCCGCAGTCGTGCAGCCAGGCGGCTATACGATACTCTCGCCACTGGTCATCGGTGGTCAGGTTGAAACTCTCAAAAGCCGGGAGTTCACTGGCCGAGGCATGTTCGGCCAGCATTATGGCCAGCTCCGGTACGCGTTTGCAGTGCCCGCCGGTGTAGGCCGACTTATCGTCAATAGCCTGAGCGATCAGCTCGATAAAGGAGTCCATCAAGTTGCGCTGGGCGAATTCGTGAGCTTGGATCGCATCGACCATACTGACCATAGAGTCGGACAGCTCATCCAGTTCCTGGATCTCAGACTGGACCCTTTCAACCTTGTTGTATTCCCGCCGCTTAATCTTGTCGTTTTCTCTGGCAAGTTGCTTCACAGGTCGCACAATGGGGTTGGCAAACAGCCAGCTGGCTGGCAGCAGCAGTAACAGGAGGGCGGCGCTGCCAAGGATAGAAACGCTCACCTGATTCAGCACGGGCGCTACGACTGCCTCCTGGGGCGAGAGAATGCCCACGAATATCGCATCGTCCGCGCTGCCCGTGGGCGCGGCGTAGGCCAGATAAGCGGTACCATCGATTTCGGTCTCTTTGAGAATGCCGTGGCCATCCGAGTTTGCGGCGATCTGAATGAGGGCCTCAGACGGCACGATACTGGACACGCTATCGGCTGAGCTGGTGGTGGGCGAAAGCCATTGGGCATCCAGGAAGGACCGCTGAGGGCTGCCGATGGCGGCGATCGCTCGGTCGAGCAGGGCGCGCAATCGCTGCCGGTGTTGCGGCACCACGATGTGCAAGTCATCCGGCAATGGTTGCGCGCCGACATTCACGTGGTGATGCAATTGCAAATTCGGAAGAAAATAATTGTGCGCGGTGTGCTGCAGGATTACGCCATTGTCCATAGCGGCGTCGGCGTTACCCGCCAGGACCATATGCAGAGCGTCTAGCGTGGAGTCTGCTTCAATGACGTGAATGCCTGGGAATCGCTTGCGGATAACCGGGAGTACCGACCAACCTTTAGGAATAGCCAGGCGCTGCTTGTCCATTTGAGCCAGGTCGGTGAACGCGTCTTTGTCCTTGAGGGAGGCCAGGGCAAAGGGCAGCTCCGCGAAGCTGCTGCCGAATAAACCAAGATGCTGGTTTTGCTCTGTGAGAAATACCGGCTGCAGTAAATCGATCTCGCCGGCCTCATACATTTCTACTAGATCAGGCCAGTTGTACCCATTAATAAAACGAAGCTTCAGCCCCGTCATGGTGGCAACCAGCCGCAGCAGATCCACAGCATAGCCTTGGGGCTCGCCCGCGACGGCGAAGTCGTACGGTGGCCAGTTGAGTTCGTTGGATACAATGAGTGGCGGTAGAGCGCGGACAAACTTTTTTTCCTCTGCAGTTAATACAAAGTCTGGAACGGGGATGTCCTTTGAGTCGCTCTCCTCATGCAGGCTGGAAGCGATGATCTGGCCGTCGCCGGTGTAAAGGTAAATGTCGCCCTGGTCCGCTGCCTCATGACTACGCAAGAACTGCGACATAGTGGCCAGCGTCAAATCGATAGCGACAACCGTATCCTCGCCGTTCAGTCGTTTGGACACCGTGCGGCCAGGGAGGTCCGCCTGTGCAAAGATATAGGGGTCGGTAAACTGCGCGTCTTCAGATTGCATGGCGCTGCGAAACCAGGGCCGCGAACGCACATTGAAATGTGTGGCTTCAGAGCGCGACAGGCGCGTCTTGAGATTGTTATCGAGGTAACTAAAGTATCGCGTACCACCCTGTATCGAGACAATCAGCCAGCGGTCGACGGGAGAGGCGCGCAGTGCTCTGCGTGCGGCGTTGCTGCTCTCGAGGTTGATGACCTCGAAATAACTGCCGTCATTGCGTCCCAGATAGACACTGTGGTATAGGGGGTTTTTGAGCAGTATCTCGGTAAAAATTGAGACGTGGGCAGACTCCCAATGCGCGTCGCGCAGGGCAGGATTGTCCGCTAATAGATCGATGACGTTGGCATTGATCTGGCCAAGTCCCCTCAGTTCTGCAGCGATGCTCGCTGAAGTAGAGGCATATAGCCGGGTAGCCACTTCCCTGGCCATGACCTGACCGAAATAGTACTGCAGTCCGATCGCGAGCGCGGCGGTCAGGACAGTGACAAATACGAAAGCGGTTACGACCTTGATGCGAATAGTGGTGTGTATCCGGCCAGACACGGCAGTCCATCCCGATGGGTGGAGGGGTTCCTGTCGTAGATAGCACGCTCGCTGGTGCTAATCAATCACTTTGGGGCCTCACCAGAAGTAAGCTATCCGAGCTCGCTTCCAGCGAAGGGTTTTCGAATTAAAATAAAGCCGCAATGAGCTTATTGCGGCTTTCACGTGACTCGGTCGCCGCTAAGGGTCGTTCGGGTCCGGTGGCTCAGGGCAGTAATCGGGTGGTGGCGTCTCTCCGCAGCGCGATGTGCAGGCAATCGATCGAGAATAAGACGATCCATCGGTCGGGTTCAGTGTGATGGTAACCTCGCCAGGATCTTCTGGACGTACCAGGGAGGGAACGGTGACTAGGTCAATGGTAAAAGAACCTGTGTCCTTGGTGTTGCCGACAGTAAAGGATGCGTTTCCATCGACGCTGCAGCCACCGGCAGAACTTAGCGTCACGGTGGAACCCGCTGGTGGCCGGCTGTTATAGAGGTCGGATATATACACTTTGTAAGCAGACGCCTGATCTATGCTGTTTTGTATGAGGGAACCCCTTGCCACTGTGATGTTCCACAGTTCACTGGCACCCAGGTCTGGGGCAGAGAGAATCAGCAGGGTTTCGGTTCTAACATTGACTGGCTCACGGCTGCAATACACCCCGTTACCAGCCGGCGGACAGGCAAAGCCGTTGTACAGTGCGGGGTTGTTGTTCAGGTCGTAGACGCCGTTCAGGTTGAAGTCGATGAACGTCTCCTCCGAGCCCGCCAAGCACTGGGCAGCAGTGCCGCCACCGTCCTCACACAGCTTGGGCGTATAGAAACCGTCCTCGTTTTTGTCGAGGAAGGCCTCCGGCAGATTGTCGAAGTCATCTCTCTCCTGTGGGTCCATAATGGCGTTGTTGTTGGAGTCGAAGAAAACCTCCTCACCAATGCCATACACGAGGATGGTAGATCGACCGCCGCGAGTGTAGCCCAGATCGTTAGGGCAGGCGCCTGCATTACCGTTATGGCTGGGGCAGTTGTAAGAGGAATTGCTGCTCAGGGTGGTTTGCACGGCCGCCTGGTTTTCAGGGTTAGCGGGTTCTCTTGGGTTGCCACTGGTCCAGAGCACGTTGCAGGTGCCCACGCCGGGGAGATCCGTGCTTACCACGCGCGCGCCATTCTGCGCACCGGTTCGGCATACCTGGTCGATAGTGCCAAACTCGGTTTCGAAGCGGGCCTCTGTGCCATTCGGTACCGGCTGACCGCTCGTATCAACCATACTGACTTTGATAATGCGCGCTATGCCATCCTGGGTCATACCATTCTCAACTACGAAGCCCTGACCTGACTCGACGGAAACACTGATGCCATTCTGCACCGGTAGCCCGGAGCTGATGGATATGGCGTCCGAAATGTTAGACACCTCCACGCCATCCTCCAGCGCTAAGGTGGCAATAACACGGATACGCGCCCCCACCTCTCCCGCCGTCACAGTTGTAAACGCCAGGCCGTCGCTGGTGCTGATGGCGCTGGCGGGTGATACGGATGCACCACTCTCCGTTAGAGTGAGTTCAAAATCGACCTGAGCGCCTTGGACTGGCGAGCCATTGCTGTCAACAACCCGGAAGAAGACATCCGAGGTCTCCGGGCGTTGAGTGACGCCGCCGGTGCCACGTATGGAAATGTTGGTCGGGTTTGCTTCCACGAATTGCAGACCGGCAGCTTCAGGTGGAGCGACGTCCAATTGCCCGAATGCTTGGGCCTGCGCGCCCACGACAGTCGCGCTGATCTCATCGATTCCAGAACAGCCCTCTGCTCGGTAGACGGTACTGACTTGCCCGTTCACCGTTGCCAGTGGATTGGCTGAGTCCAGTGCTGACAGGCCTGAGGACAGACAGCCACTGCTGAACAGCACTTGCTCGACGGTATTGATCAGTGCGCCGTCCTTGTCAACGACGGCAAGAGACAGTTGTGCGCGGCCGCGGGGCGCCACGGTGGTATCCGGTGATACACCAATGGCTCCTTCAATGAACTCTCCATCGGCGTCGAAGTAGCCAAGGCGCAAGCCGCTCTGGCCAACCTCGAAGTTAAGTGTGCCGGACAGTGTCGCCTCGCCGGCAGTGGCTGTGACGGTCACGGTACCCGAGTCCCTGAGCCCGTCATCTGGCGCAAACAGCGTAAATATCGCCCGGCTATTGCCATCTGTTAAGGCACTGCTGGGGCTCAGGGTCCCAAGGGTTGTTGTGCCCTCGACTCGAATATTGGCCCCGCCTTTTCGAATAAAAACGGCTACGGTGCCAGGTGACCCGACGGTGACGGATGTGGTCCGATCACCTGCAGCGTTCAAAAGAGCAATATCGATGCCCACATCATCGTCTGGCGGATTGAAAAAAGGGTCGTTCCCGCCGCCCCCACCGCCGCCGCAGGCGGTGACAGCAAACAAAACCGCAAAGGAAACAGCCAGACGGCTGAGAAGAGAGACGCCCCTTATGATCATCGTTATCCCCTGTTGACCGCCTGCAAGCGGATCTTTTCGTATTATCTGGTTTTCCCTGATTCTGCGTCCTTTGCCTGCAGAGTCAACCGCTGCATCAACCAGTTTTCACAGCTTAGCATGACCAAGACAAAAAACTATATAAATTACATAGTGATAGATCTAATTTGTAATTATTTACATCAGGATAAGTGAAGTGCTTTCAGCGGTTTAGCCTGCAATGTTGGGGAGTGTCTAGCAGGGCCTTTCACGGGGGGTATCGGGCGCTTGTCACAGGGTGTTCAACTGTTACCATTTAGCCGATGAATGACCCCCTTCAGCCGGGCGTGCGGCTCTCTGTATCGATCGTACTGTATAACAGTGATCTGGGCATGCTGGGCCGTGTCTTGGCCAGCCTAGAGGCGTCGGCCCGGGTAGCACAGGCAGCGGGCTATTTGCAGCGATTGTCCGTAACGCTGGTTGATAATGCCTCAGGTGGTCGATATCAGCAGCAGCTCGACCACATGCTGGCGGATGGGCTTATTGACGACTCGTTGCAGATCCGTTGTATTCTCTTGTCCTCCAACACGGGCTTTGGCTGCGGGCACAATACGGCCATCGATGCTTTGACCAGTGATCTCCATCTGGTGTTGAACCCCGATGTGGAGTTGGAGCGTGAAGCGTTGCACAGAGCGATAGGGTTTATGACCGAAAACGAGGATGTGGTGCTTCTCAGCCCAAAGGTCTTTGGTCGGACGGGTGAGCAGGCATTCCTTTGCAAGCGTTATCCCTCGGTGTTGGTGCTACTGTTGCGAGGTTTTGCGCCGTGGTCTGTCCAGAGGCTGTTCCGTGGGCAATTGGATCGCTACGAGATGCGCGATGTGTGCAGTGGCGAATGTCGGGTAAATGTGCCCATTGCGAGTGGTTGCTTCATGCTAATACGTACCCAGGTCTTGAGAACAATTGACGGATTTGACGAGAATTTTTTCCTGTATTTCGAGGATTTTGATCTGTCATTGCGCCTCGAGGAGCAGGGACGCCTGGTGTTTGATCCGGCGGTGAAGATAATACATCACGGCGGTTATGCGGCACGCAAGGGCTGGCAGCATCTGCGGTATTTTGTTAGCTCCGGTATTATGTTTTTCAACCGCTACGGTTGGCGTTGGCTGTAGTGGTTGGAGCGCCGCAACCAGAGGTTTTGACCGCATGACGAAAAAGAGTGTTGTAGACGGCGCAGTTGAAATGAAGCGCCTCATTTACCTGCAAGCGCTGGGTATTGACCGGTACGTATCGCGGCAAGCCTTACCAGGTGCTGCGTTTACTCGGCGCCTCGCAGTGGGGTCTCGCCCGTGCGCCGCGGTGGCCGCGTTGGATGGTCTGTCGGATAGGCGAGTGAAAGTTGCGCACACGTTAGGTGAGGAGAGGGCTGGCGTCGCGGCTGTGCCGAAGTTACCGCCGGGGGAAGCAATTGACGTACCCCGCTTTAGTCTATCGGCCATCGTTGCTGGACAGTGGCTGTGGTTGGAGGACCTTGGCGGATTGCCGTTGACGGCGGAGCAGCTGCGTCTTGTTGAAGCGATGGCGCGAGCTCTGTATAGGGCGAATACGGAGCAAGGTGATAGCTCCGCGGAGATGGGGAAACCCGTGGTCGGCCACTTCGATTGGCCGATGCATAACAATAGGCAGCTGGCACTTGGAGAGGATGCAGCGCGGGCCGCTGTGCTAGGGTTTGTCAGTCGACGGCTGCAGCAGTTGAACTGCGTGGGGCTGGTTGTGTTGGGTGAAGCCTGTGTCGAGCGGGTGTCTGTCGATGAGATTGACACGCGCAGTGTGTGTATCCCGGGGAGTCTCGACATACTGGCGAAACCATCCCGCAAGCCGCAGGTATGGCGCGATCTGTTGCGCATCCTGGACGTCAAGTAACAGGTCTCTTGCAGAGTTTCTATGTCTGCTCTCTTTGAAATCAGGCGTGCCAGGCGGGAAGATATCGAGGTGCTGGTGGGGATTGATGCCGCAAACCCAGCTGCCTGGAGTGAAGGGCACTTTGCGCGTGCCATTGGTGGAGGCTCCACGGACGAGAAAACCGTCTTGGTAGCCCAAGACGCAGGTCTGCTGCTGGGTTTTATCGTTTATGCGCAAGTGCTAGACGAGGTTTCGATTCACAATATTGCAGTGCGCGCAGCGCAATGGGGGCAGGGTGTCGGAGGCGGTCTGCTTGGCGCGGCCCTCGCGCGCATGAAAAGTGCTGGGGCAGTGCGTTGTTTACTGGAGGTGCGTCGCTCGAATGCGGTGGCAAGGCATCTGTACATGTCAGCCGGGTTCCTACTGGATGGTGAACGCAAGAACTACTACAGGAGTTCGGGCATATCGGAGAGTGCGCTGCTGATGTCGAGAACCCTATGAAGGATCACCCATGAACGTGCTTGAGACAGAGTGGTGGACGCTGGCAATCCCCCCGGAGTGGTGGGCAGAATCGGAGGGCGATAGCATTCTGGTAGGCGATCGGGATGAAGTGGGCTGCATCGAGATCAGTACATTGGTTCACGAGGACGGCGAATTTGATCGTCACGAGGCTCGCCGGATAGCCGAGCGCGAGTCGGAACAGCCCCTCGATTGGGTGTGGGTGACTGTTGGCGAGTTCAGTGGAGTGTGCAGTGGTTATCACAACGATGACACGGCGGTTCGCGAATGGTGTGTCGTAAATGGCGCGCTGCTGCTGTTTATCACGTACAGTTGTGACAAGGATAATGCAGGAATGGATGACTCTGCGGTCGATGCGTTATTGGATACGCTGATGCGGGTGGGTGCGAAAACCTAGGAAACCGCGCCTGTCACACGTACTCGCTTGGAGCCCTTTACAGGCCGTTCTTTCAGCGCGTTCTGGCGTTTTTTGATAGTACTGTCAATAAGATTTTTCACGACGATGATGAGTCCGGTGCAGATAAAGGCCCCAGGCGGAAGTATTGCCAAGAGGAAGGGTTGATACGCTGGCATCACCACGATTTGCCAGTTTACGGCCTGCGGACCGAATAACAGGTCCATGTTCGCGAACAGCACCCCGGTGCCTGCCAGTTCACGCAACGCACCCAAGATCACCAAAACTACGGTGAAGCCAACGCCCATGATCAGACCGTCGAAGAGGGCGGGGCCCAAGGCATTTTTTGCGGCGAAACCGTCGGCACGCCCCAGTATGACGCAGTTGGTAGTAATCAATGGTAGGAAAATACCCAGGATCAGGAATAATTCGTAAGTGAATGCTTGCATGAGGAGCTCAATGCAGGTGACGGCCGCGGCAATAATCATGACAAAAGTCGGTAAGCGCACCGCGTCTGATACAACGCCGCGTATCAGGGATACAGCACTATTTGAAATGACGAGCACCATGATGGTGGCAAGGCCAAGGCCGATCGCGTTGACCACAGTGCCTGTGACGGCCAGCAGTGGGCACAGCCCCAGCAATTGCACAATCGCTGGGTTGTTCTTCCATAGACCGTTGATGGACAGGTCTTTATAGCTGACGTCTGTCATTATGAGTCGTCTCCACGGGCGCGCTCGTCGAACAGTGTTGTTCTGTTTGATTCGGCAAATTGTAAGACCCTGCGGGTTGCAGCGACAACGGCTCGGGGCGTAATAGTGGCGCCGGTGAACTGGTCAAAGACGCCCTTGTCTTTTTTTACTGCCCAGCCCTCCAAGGTCGGGTTATCCAGTGATCGTCCGTTGAAACTCATAATCCAGTCCGACTTTTTGAGATCCACTTTGTCCCCGAGGCCGGGGGTCTCCCGGTGGGCGAGGGCGCGAACCCCGGCGATCGTGCCATCGCGATTGACGCCTACAATGAGATCAATATCCCCCGTATAGCCATCGGGTGCCACGGCGGGGATGATCACGGCTACAGTTTCACCGTTTCGGCGCGCGATATAGGCTAGTCGGTCCTCTCGGAGACCAAGCCCGGCGCTGTCTTTGCTGACTACCAGGGTGTCATCCAGCATGGCGTTATCATGCAGGGCTCTGGGTACAATTTCCAATAAAGCCTTCTCCTCCGCGATACGCTTCTGCTCAGCGATCCGACCCTTGGTGACAAGGTAGGTGCCGGCGATCAATGCCGTTGTGCACACGGCAAACAGACCTAGCAGCACACTGTTGCGCGTAATGGACTGCCCCAGCATCAGCTCTCACCCCGCTTGCGGCTGTGACCGTATGTGCGCGGCTGGGTATAGTAATCGATGAATGGGGCGGCAAAGTTCATGATCAATACGGCAAAAGCAACCGCATCGGGATAATTTCCGCGTACGCGGATAACGTAAATCAACGCGCCGATCAATGCGCCATAGATTAGTCTGCCGCGCAGCGATACCGCGGAGGTGACGGGGTCGGTGACGATAAAGAAGGCGCCAAACATCGTGGCGCCAGTCAGCAGATGAAATAGGGGTGACCCACCGCTGGCGGAGCTGCCCCCGTCGTAGAAAATTGCGGCGAGTAGTGCCAGGCTGACCAGCATGGCTACGGGTGCATGCCAGGTGAAAATGCGCATGTAGAGCAACCAGGCGCCGCCTGCCAGGAATGCAATATTGACCCACTCCCAGCCCACGCCGCCCCAGCGCCCAAATTGCGGGTTTTCACTCCACAGGTCTTCGATCAAGAAGCTGTTATTGAGTTTTAATACGTCCAGCGGTGTTGCCATTGTTATCCCGTCAAAGCCGGCTGGATTAAAGCAGGCTTGCAGTGCGTCCAGAAAACCCGGCACGGGCCCGAGGCCTCGTGGGGGTGCCCAGGCAGTCATCTGCACCGGGAAGGAGATAAGAAGGACAACATAGCCGACCATGGCAGGATTGAACGGGTTGTAGCCGAGGCCGCCATAAAAATGCTTTGCCAGTAATATAGAACTTGCCACACCGGCGGCAATCAGCCACCAGGGTGCATAAGGTGGCAGGGCGATACACAATAGAACAGCGGTGACCAATGCGCTGAGGTCTTTTAAATAGAAGCCCAGGGGACGCCGTCGTAAGGTCAGGGCTAGCGCCTCGCAGCCCACCGCCACGGCTGCGCCGAAGACGATGTTGATCAGGGTGCCGTAGCCAAAAAACCACGTGAGCACCAGAACACCGGGGACCGTCGCCAACAGTACACAGAACATGACGCGTTGCGTACTCATGGGGCCATGGGCGTGGGGAGAAGTCAGACGAAGTAATGCCATGTCAGGAGTCAGTCGCCGTATTCATTGCTTGCCGTGCGGCCTCGACCTTTGCAGTGAGACGCTCCACAGTCGACTCCAGCGCCTCGATAATGCTGTCTTCCTGGTCGGTTTGCCGGCTCTGCTCGAGTTTTTCCCGTGACTTCTGCAGCCGTTGTTCGAGTTTTGTCAGGTTGGTCTTCGCCCTCTGCTCAGGGCTCATCTCCGCTTCGGCCTGACGGGCTGTCATGGCTTTCCGAATGGCAGTTTGGGCAGCATCTACGGTCGCTGTGTCTGTTGGTGCTGCGGGTTGTGAAGCACGAAATATCTGTAACGCCTGCTCTGCCTTCTCGAGTTTGACACGGGTCTTTTCCAGACCCGCTATTAGTGCATCTACCAAATCGCTGCCTTCCGCTTGGGCTTGTTTTAATTTTGCCTGTGCAGTGTCGACGCGTTTTTGTATGGTGACGACAGCCTGCTCCAGCTTCTGTAGCTCGTTGCCCTTGCCAGTGTCAGATTGTAGCGCTGCTTTTTTCGCCTGGGCGCGCTCGATGGCGGCTTGAATTGGGTCGTCGTCACCCTGCCTACCCCCAGCACGTGCACGCTCCTCTGCGGCCTGTTTGCGGGCGGCACGCTTTGCTTCTTTCTCCGCATCTTCCTGTTCCAGGCGCTGTTGACGCGATTCAAACCGGGCGCGCGAATGTTCCGATTTCTCGTGTTCCTCGCGCTGGTGCAGGATTTCCGCTTTTGAGGCACGGTAGTACTGTACCAGTGGAATATTGCTGGGACACGCGTAGGAACAGGCGCCACATTCAATGCAGTCAAACAGGTTGTGTTGCTCTAGCTTCTCCAATTCCTTGCCTTGAGCAAACCAAAACAGCTGCTGTGGCAGCAGGCTGGCCGGACAAACCTCCGCGCACATGCCGCAACGAATGCACGCCTGTGCTGGAGGTGGAGCGGGCAGTTCCAATGCAGTGGGTGCCAAAAGGCAATTGGTGGTCTTGACCACAGGAACATTCAGATCGGGTACGGTAAACCCCATCATGGGGCCGCCCATAATCAGGCGATTGTTTTTTTCTGCCTGATAACCCGCTTTCGCGAGCAAATAGCGCATTGGGGTGCCGATCAACACTTCAAAATTCTGTGGTTCTCGCACCGCATCGCCGGTGACCGTGGTGATTCTGGAGATCAGGGGCCGACCCAAGGCAATGGCTTCGTAGATGGCGACGGTACTGCCGAGATTCTGGCAAACGACACCGACATCCGAGGGTAACCCACCGCTGGGCACCTGCTTTCCCGTGAGAATTTCAATAAGTTGTTTTTCTCCGCCAGAGGGGTACTTGGTGGGGAATGAGGCGACTTCGATCCCTGTTCCCTTCGCAGCAGCGCGCAACGCAGCGATGCCTTCGGGCTTGTTGTCCTCAACACCAATCACTGTCTCGCCAGGCTCGATCAGGTAGTGCAGAATCTTTGCGCCTTCAATAATCTGATCCGCACGCTCGCGCATGAGAATGTCGTCTGCGGTGATATAAGGCTCACATTCAGTGCCATTGACAATGAGCGTATCAATGGTGATGTCGTCTCTGACTGACAGTTTCACGGCACTGGGAAAACCCGCGCCGCCCATACCAGCGATACCAGCGTGGCGGATCAGCTCAATCAGTTCTGGTTTTTCCAGTGATGTGTAGTTTGGATAGCCCTGGTGCGTTAGCCACTCGTCCCTACCGTCCGTGGCGATGACAATGCAGGGTGCGACGAGGCCGGACGGATGTGCGATGAGTCTATCTTCGATCGCGGTAATGATGCCGGAACTGGGCGCGTGCTTTGGTACGCTGACAAATCCCAATGCCTGCGCAATCACCTGTCCTTTGAGGACGCGATCGCCGACGGACACTACAGGATGACTGGGTGCCCCGATATGCTGTGACAGTGGTATGATCAATTCCGGTGGTATTCCGGCCTTTGCGATACGACTGCGCAAGGACTGTTGCTTGTTTTCGGGTGGGTGGATGCCCCCGTGAAAATCGAAGATTTTCCTCATGCCGCGCGTTCCCCGGAGGCAGATTCCTCTGGTCGATCACTGGCGATGATTTCGACTTGCCTGCTGACGGGATTCGGCAGTCGCCAGTGCCAGTTTTGCATTGACTCCTTCTCATAAATCATGTCGATACAGTCTACCGGGCAGGGTTCTACACAGAGGTCACAGCCGGTGCACTCACTGGCGATGACTGTGTGCATCTGCTTGGCTGCACCAAGAATGGCGTCAATCGGACAGGCCTGTATGCACTTGGTGCAGCCGATACATTCGTCTTCACGAATGAACGCCACGGCCGGAGCATTCGATTCTTCACCGTGCTCCTCATCAAGCGGCATCGGCTCCACATCAAGCAAGTCGGCAAGGGCCTGTATTCCTGCCTCACCGCCCGGGGGGCACTTGTTGATGTCCTCGCCATTGGCAATCGCCTCGGCATAAGGGCGGCAGCCCGGATAGCCGCACTGTCCGCACTGAGTCTGGGGCAGGATGTTGTTGATTTCATCGGCAATTGGATTGCCCTCGGTTTTAAAACGCACGGCGGCAAAGCCGAGCAATGCACCAAATACCGCAGCCATACCAACCAGCGCGAGCAGGGCGGCTAGTAGCGGGAACTGTAATAGAAGGTCCGTCACTTGCGCTTACACCAGTCCTGCGAATCCCATGAAAGCTAACGACATGAGGCCCGCTGTGATCATTCCGATGGCAGGACCCTGAAAGGGTTCCGGCACGTCGGCTACTGTCAAGCGTTCGCGCATCGCGGCAAAAAGCACCAGCACGAGAGAAAATCCTGCGCCGGCACCGAAGCCATAGATTAATGCCTGCATAAAGTTATGGTCTTTACTGACGTTCAGCAGCGCGACGCCCAGTACAGCGCAGTTGGTAGTAATCAGGGGCAGGTAAACACCCAACACGCGGTGCAGTAATGGACTCGTCTTGCGCATCACCATCTCGGTAAACTGCACGACGACGGCGATAACCAGAATAAAGGCAATAGTCTTCAGATAGTCCAATCCGAGAGGCAATAACAGAAAGTGGTAAGTGAGGTTACTTACAGCCGAGGCCAGGGTCAGGACAAAGGTAGTGGCCATGGCCATGCCCATCGCCGATTCTAGTTTATTAGACACACCCATGAACGGGCACAGTCCAAGGAACTGCACCAGTACGAAATTATTGACCAGGATCGCACCGATCAACAGGATAGAGTAATCTGCCAACATGGTAGGTGTCTCGCTGCTCGCCGGTCTCCAGGCGGGCGCGCTCTGCATCGATTTCAGGGTGGCTATTCTAGCGTTTACAGCAGCGGACGCTAGTCTAATTTTGCAAACTAATATCCATTAGTCTGCCGCTTGTCAAACGGGCTTACTTGACCGCCATGCCCGGCGCCGCTCCGGCATGCGGTTCCACCAGGAAAATGTCCTGATCACCGGGTCCGGCAGCCAGCACCATGCCCTCAGACACGCCAAAGCGCATCTTCCGCGGCGCCAGGTTGGCGACCACGACAGTCAGCTTCCCAATCAGGTCTTCTGGCGCGTAGGCTGCCTTGATTCCAGCGAAAACCTGTCGGTTGTCGCCGGCGTCGCCCAGGTTAAGGGTAAGGCGCAGTAACTTGTCGGCACCATCGATAGATTCCGCCGCCACGATCTCGGCGACTCTTAGATCGATCTTTGCAAAGTCGTCGTAAGCGATACAAGACGGCGTGTCGGCGCTGTCCTTTGGCGCTGCGCTAGGCTCTGTCGCGGTCACCTGTGCCTCCTTGCTGGCTTCTACCATCGCTGTCACAGCCTTGATGTCCACCCGGCTCATCAGCGGTTTGAATTCTGCCAGCCCATGGTCAACCAGCGGCGTGCCCAGTTCGGTCCAGTCCAGTGCACAATTTAGATACGCCTCGGACTTTTCCGCCATGGCGGGCAATACGGGCTTTAAGTAGATCATCAATATGCGGAAGAAGTTGATTGCTGCGCTACAGATAGCGTGCACGTCTTCTTCTGTGCCCTCCTGTTTGGCCAGTGCCCAGGGCTTTCGGTCGTTGATGTACTGGTTCGCTTTATCTGCCAGTGCCATGATGTCACGCATGGCCTTATTATAGTTCCGGTGTTCGTACAGTGTGGCGATGGCATCCCCCGCAGTGACAAAATCCTGCCACAGCGTTTTTTCCGGTAACGTCTTCGACAATCGATTGTTGTAGCCCTTGCGGAGGAATCCTGCGCAGCGGCTGGCGATATTGACCACCTTACCGACGATATCCGAATTGACGCGCTGCACGAAGTCCTCAAGGTTTAGGTCCATGTCGTCCACAGAACTGCTCAGCTTGGTGGCGAAGTAATAGCGCAAGTATTCTGGATTCAAGTGATCGAGGTAGGTGCTGGCCAGAATAAAGGTGCCGCGGCTCTTGGACATCTTCGTGCCGTTTACTGTAAGGAAGCCGTGCGCAAAAACGCCTGTAGGTGTGCGCAGATTAGCCGAATGCAACATCGCGGGCCAGAAGAGGCCGTGGAAATTGACGATATCCTTGCCGATAAAATGGTAGAGCTCGGTATCGTGGCCAACCTGCCAGTACGCGTCGAAAGGGTGGCCTGTGCGGTCACAGTAGTTCTGGAAGCTGGCGATATAACCGATGGGTGCGTCCAGCCAGACGTAGAAATATTTTTCCGGCTCATCGGGAATCTCGAACCCGAAGTAGGGAGCGTCACGGCTGATGTCCCACTCCTGCAGCCCTGCTTCCATCCATTCCTTAAGCTTGTTTGCGACTTGTGACTGCAGAGTGCCAGAGCCTATCCACTGTCGCAGCACGTTCTCAAACGCTGGTAGTTTGAAAAAAAAGTGGGTGGACTCACGCTCTGTTGGGGTGGCGCCAGACAAGGCGGATACCGGATCGATTAACTCGGAAGGCGAGTAGGTCGCACCGCAGGCCTCACAGTTGTCCCCGTATTGATCTTGCGCCTTGCATCTGGGGCATGTGCCTCGTATGAAGCGATCGGCGAGAAAAAGGTTTTTTTCTGGATCGAAGGCCTGGGTAATCTTGCGTTTGGCTATATGCTGATTGGCCTTTAGTCGGTTATAAATCTCCTCGCTCCAGCGGCGATTTTCCGGCGAGTGTGTACTGTGAAAATTGGCAAAGTCAATGAGGAAACCAGCGCTGTCCTGTTGGTGTAGGGCGTGGATAGCTCCAATATGGTCTTCTGGACTAATACCCAGTTTTTCCGCCGCCAGCATGATCGCCGTGCCGTGTGCATCATCCGCACAAACATACAGGCAGTGATGGCCGCGAGATTTTTGAAAGCGCACCCAAATGTCTGTCTGTATCTGTTCCAACACGTGCCCAAGGTGTAATGGTGCATTGGCATAGGGCAGCGCGCTGGTCACCAGGATGTTGCGAGGAGCCGGAGCCGACATGGTGGCCATCCGTGTGCGAAAAAAAGGGGGCTACTATAGCGTTTTTGCCGGTGTTTTTCATCCGCTGGCTCGGTGGAGTATGCGAAGATGCAGGCAGGCAACATGGGCGGTATACAAGGCACTCTTGCGGCAGTGCGGTTGGTCTTACGTCGAATTGATTCCTGTCTTACGAGCATTGTTGAATCAAGGGCAACTCCCTATACTAGCCACGCATATTTTTCAGGTACGGCGATTTCTGACAGGTAGTCATGAACCAGGTTAAACACATCGTTGCGATTGCCTCCGGTAAGGGAGGCGTGGGGAAGTCCACCACGGCGGTCAACCTGGCGCTTGCGCTAACATGCCAGGGGGCAACCGTCGGCTTGTTGGATGCCGACATTTATGGCCCCAGCCAACAGCTGATGTTGGGCATTCCCGATGACCAGCGCCCCGATCAGCAGGACGGGCAATACCTGCTGCCAGTGGTCGCGCATGGACTGCAAACCATGTCGATGGGTTACCTGGTGAACGATAGGACGCCTATGGTTTGGCGAGGTCCCATGGCCGGTGGAGCGCTGGCGCAGATGTTGGAGCAAACCCTGTGGGGTGAGCTCGATTACTTGGTGATCGACATGCCGCCAGGCACTGGGGATATCCAGCTGACCTTGTCGCAAAAAGCCAAAGTGTCGGGCGCTGTTATCGTTACTACACCGCAGGATATCGCGCTGCTGGATGCGCGTAAGGGCATTGAGATGTTTCGTAAAGTGGATGTGCCCGTTTTGGGTATCATTGAGAATATGGCGGTGCACGTGTGCAGCGCCTGTGGCCACAGGGAACACATATTTGGTGACCACGGGGGAGAAAGAATCGCGCAGGACTACGGTGTGCCTCTGTTGGCCAGTTTGCCCTTGGCCTTGTCTATTCGGGAACAGACGGATGCCGGGCAGCCCACGGTGATCGCGGAACCGGAGTCCGACGTGACCCGGATCTACCTCAGTGCCGCAGCTCGCGTGCAGGAAGCATTAGCGGCGCAGGGAGAAAGTGCTGTCAGGCAGTTTCCCGAGATCAATATTACAGACGATTAATAATATAAGGTACGGGTGAGCAGCGCGTGACGATCAAGGCAGATCGCTGGATTCGCAGGATGGTCGAAGAGCAGAGTATGATCGAGCCCTTCGAATCGTGTCAGGTGAGAGCGAGTGCGGGTGGGAAACTGATTTCCTACGGCACCTCCAGCTATGGCTATGATGTGCGCTGCGCGCGCGAATTCAAGGTGTTCACTAACATCAATTCTGCAACGGTGGATCCGAAGGTTTTCGACGAGAACAGTTTTGTCGATGTCGTTGGCGATACCTGCGTGATTCCGCCGAATTCGTTTGCGCTGGCTAGCACGGTGGAATACTTCCGCATTCCTCGCAATGTGCTGACCATCTGCCTGGGCAAATCAACGTATGCCCGCTGCGGCATCATCGTCAATGTAACGCCGTTGGAGCCTGAGTGGGAGGGACACGTGACCTTGGAGTTTTCCAATACGACGACTCTACCGGCGAAAATTTACGCGAACGAGGGTGTCGCTCAGATGCTATTCTTCGAGTCGGATGAAGTCTGTGAGGTCAGCTATAAGGACCGCGGCGGCAAGTACCAGGGCCAGCGCGGCGTGACGCTGCCCAAGACGTGACACAGTGGTCCCATGTGCATTAATGGCTATTATTAGTGCAATGTGAGCGTTTCTTTTCAGCCTCGACTGGTGGCATACTGGCAGACAAGCGCTGCATTTCGAAAAAAACTATAAATTCTTGGGAGCCATGAGGGGTTAACACTAAGCCTCACAGGGTAAAGAGGTAGAATAAATGAAATCAGCACCTCGTGGCCTGAGCGACACAGGCAAGCCCGATGGCACGTGCTGTGGCCCATTACATCAGCGTTTATGCCGCACAGTCGAGCCGCGGACGCCTGCAATAGCCACAGCGCTAGTGGTGACCGTCTGTGCCATGGGCATCGCGCCGGGTGCTGGGGCAGATATCGTGCCGGATGGAGACGGTTTTTCGGTCGAATGTGACGATTACGACCAATACCGTAACGCCTACTTCGGTGATACTCACGTCCATACAGTCTATTCGGCGGATGCCTATATTCAAGGTACCGATACGACGCCAGATGAGGCCTACCAATATGCCAAGGGCGCGCTATTGGGATTGCATCCTTTCGATGCTCTTGGCGCTCCGACACGCTTTTCGCAGATTGACCGGCCATTGGATTTCGCGGTCGTCACCGATCATGCCGAGTTTCTCGGCGAGCAGCACATTTGTCTTGATGAACTCCATCCTCAATACAACACCACGGAATGTGTTGCCCTTCGCGATAGGGATGGGAACCTTTTGTGGAACGTGCCCCTGGGCAATACACAGGACGCAGTAGAGCGTTTCGATTGGTGTGAACCGGGGAGTATCTGCCTGGCGGCCTCGGTTATCCCCTGGCAGGCGATACAGGCTGAGGCGGCTGCGCACTATGAACCCTGCACCTTCAGCACCTTCAATGGGTACGAATACTCGGGCGCCCCACTGGATAATACGGGTCCGGTCTGGGAGGCGCTGAATTATCACCGCAATGTGATATTCCGTAACTCTATCGTGCAAGCAGTGCCATCTGCTTATCTAGACGAAGGCTATGCGGAACGTATGTGGCTAGACCTTCGGGACGAATGCCTCGAACTTGTCGACCCCGGGGGCGAGTGTGATGTGATCACAATTCCCCACAACTCGAACCTGAGCCAGGAAAAACTATTCGAAACGGTGCGGCCCAACGGGTTGCCCTACAACGCCGCTTTCGCCAGGCTTCGACGGCAGTTTGAGCCGCTGGTCGAGGTTTTTCAGCACAAGGGCAGTTCGGAATGCTTGGCGACCGTGGAAGATGAGCTGTGTGACTTTGAGCTCATTCCATGGGGCCATATCGCAGGTGATATCGATGTCCCCGGTTTCCCGATAGGGCCTACGACGCCGGAGGTTGAGGGGACTGTACGTTATGCCCTGAAAGAGGGACTTTCCCTGCACAATAGCCTGGGGATCAATCCGTTTACCTATGGCATGATCGGTAGCTCAGATACCCACCTGGGCACGCCCGGGTTGGTGATGGAAACGGTAGATTATCCTGGGCACGGGGGTGCCGCGGGGACGATAACCGAAGGCATTACCGACACGCCTGAATTCAATCCGGGTGGTCTGGCGGTGGTTTGGGCGGAGCAAAATAGTCGGGGTGCGCTCTTCGATGCCATGCAACGTCGCGAGGTCTATGCCACCAGCGGTCCCCGACATGTGGTGCGTTTTTTCGGTGGCTTCAGCATACCCAATGACGTTTGTGCCGATCCTGATCCGGCCGTCGGTTATGCGAATGGTGTTCCGATGGGAGGTTTACTCGTCAATGCCGAGGGCAACAACCCGAGGTTTTTTGTGCACGCTCTGAAAGATCCGGGTAGCACCGGCAATGCGTTGCAGCAGATTCAGATCATCAAGGGTTGGGTAGACGAGCTTGGTGCTACGCAAGAGCAGGTTATCGACCTAACGACAGTGCCGGGGGATGGTGCAGTTGATTTGTCTAACTGTGCGGTCAGCAGCACGGTAGGTTATGCAGAACTTTGCCACTACTGGGAAGATACAAACTTTGACCCCAACGAGCGCTCGTTCTACTATGCCCGGGTTATTGAGAATCCGAGTTGCCGCTGGACACACAGACAATGTCTCGCCGCGGTGCCGCCGGTAAACTGTGCGGGGGCTGTGCCAGAGGAGTTTGCAGCTTGCTGTGATGCTGAGATTCCCAAGACTCAGCAGGAGCGTTCCTGGACAAGCCCAATCTGGTACAACACGCCTCCTCCGGGTTGCATGTAGTAGTCTTGGCAAGCCGTGCGTGCAGTCTCAGACCAGACCCTCACTGTAAGAGACTCCCGAGGGCGGCAGGGGTTCTCCGTCCAGGCATGCACCTTCGTTGACTAGCACCAGGCGCCCGGCCACTAGCCATCGTGTTGCCAATGGATAGATAATATGTTCCATCTTGGAGACACGTGTCGCCAATCGCCCGGCGGTATCGCCAGACAATACGGGAATACGCGCCTGCAATACCGGCGGTCCGCCGTCCAGCTCCTGCGTCACAAAATGCACTGTTGCACCCGCTTCAGTATCGCCCGCCGCCAATGCGCGCTGATGAGTATGGAGGCCGGGGTATTTCGGTAACAGTGAGGGGTGAATGTTCAGCATGCGCCCCAGATAGGGTCTGATCAGTACCGGTGTCAGAATGCGCATGAAGCCAGCCAGAATGACGATATCCACTTCGTGCATGCGCAGAGTGTCCACTAGCGCCTGGTCAAAGGCCTCACGCGATTCGTATTCGCGGTGATTGATACAGGTGGTTGTCAGCCCACCCCTTGAGGCGCGCTGCAGACCCTCCGCTTCGGGGTTGTTGCTGATTACCAGAGCGATCGTTGCGGCGAGCTCGCCGCAGGCGCAGGCATCGATGAATTGTTGTAGATTCGATCCGGTCCCGGAAATGAGGATACCTAGCCGCGTCAATGCCGCTTCGCTCACGATAGCAGTTGGATCCGGTTATCCCCAGGAGCAACGCGTCCTATCTCCCAGGCATCATGGCCCGCTGCTGCCAATATCGTCAGGGACTGAGACAAGTCCTCCGCTGCAATGCAGAGCACCATGCCCACGCCGCAATTGAAGGTACGATACATTTCTGCGCTAGTGACATTGCCCCGTGCCTGCAGCCAGTGGAAAATGTGGGGCCATTCCCAACTGCTGGTTTCAATTTCCGCCTTACAACCATCCGGGAGAACCCGGGGCAGGTTTTCCAGCAGACCACCGCCTGTGATGTGTGACAGTGCCTTTACTTCTACGTCTGCAAACAGCGCTAACAGAGCTTTCACGTAGATCGTCGTGGGCGTTAACAGGCTTGTCCCCAGTGTGGTGTCACCCACGGTCTGCTGTAAGTCGGCGTTGCTGATTTGAAGTATTTTTCGGATCAGGGAGTAGCCGTTGGAGTGGGCTCCACTGCTGGCGATTCCGATGAGCAGGTCTCCAGCGGTAACGGTGGCGCCATCAATGATCTCGGATTTTTCCACTATCCCGACGCAGAACCCGGCCAGGTCGTAGTCCTTCCCCTGATACATGCCGGGCATCTCCGCTGTCTCCCCGCCGACCAGAGCACAGCCGGCGAGTTCACAGCCTGCACCGATACCACTGACTACGGCGGCGGCAGTCTCCACATCGAGTGACCCGCTGGCGTAGTAATCCAGAAAAAACAGAGGCTCCGCACCCGCCACTACAAGGTCGTTCACGCACATGGCCACAAGATCAATGCCGACCGTATCGTGGACACCTAGTTCCATAGCCAATCGGAGTTTGGTGCCAACACCGTCGGTGCCGGAGACCAGGACCGGCTCGCGGTACCCCTTGGGGATCTCGCACAGAGCACCAAAACCGCCAAGACCGCTCAGTACCTCCGGCCGCGCAGTGCGGGCCGTGACCCCTTTTATGCGTTCGACCAGTGCATTGCCGGCGTCGATGTTTACCCCGGCATCCTGGTAGCTCAAGGAGGTATTGCCTGTGTTCTCGCTCATGGCGCTGCATCCAGTCAGGGTGGGATGAAGAGAGTCGGAGTATACTAGCGTGCATGTTGTTACTGCTACAATGCGACCTTGATTTTGGCATCTGAGATGAGAGGGGGGATTGTGGGGAGAAAAGGCGTTTTCCTGATAGCGCTCCTGTCTGTCCTGTTGCATGCTGGCACGGCCAGACCCGAGGTGGTGCAGGATTTGCATACGGCGACGGTACCCGTGGCGGACCAGAGCGCCAAAGCTCTTGCGGCAGCGTCACGCGACGCGCTGGCAGCGGTATTGGTAAAGGTATCCGGATCCCGGCAGGTACTGGTCAGCGCCGAGATAAAGCAAGCACTATCTGGTGCCCGCGCTCAGGTCCAGCAATACGCTTATACCAGAGGGCGATCACCTGCGAAAGAACTGATGGTCGATATCGAGTTCGACCGAAACTACATCTTGAATCTTATCCGCAGCGCAGGTTTGCCCCTATGGACGGCTAACCGTCCCGCGGTGCTGGCTTGGGTCATTGTGGATTCCGCGGATGGCAGGCAGTTCATTAATTGGGATAGCACGCCGGAGGAGGCACAACTGCTGGTTGATGAGTTTTCGCGGCGCGGCGTACCGGTTCAAATCCCGGTTTTTGACCTCGCTGATCTGGGGGCGCTGACGATGGAGTCGGCTTGGCGCCTGGACGCCAATGCCCTGAAGAGGGCCTCTACTCGTTACAACGTGCAGAATGTGCTCGCAGGTCGTCTGGCCAGACTCAGCAGCGGTGATGGGGCGGGTGATTGGAGCTATCTTTATGAGGGTGACCAAAGCAAGCGTTCGGCAACTGTGCCAGATCTAAAAGCATTTTTTCGCAACGGTGTGGAACTTGTGGCAGACAAAATGGCGGCTCGTTACGCCGTATCGCCTAATGCGGAAAATAGTGGTGAGCTGCGTATGGTGGTTCTTGGGGTAACAAACTACGTCGACTACGCGAAAATCGTGGGGTTTTTGCAGAACCTTGAGCTGATAGAGCAAGCACAGGTCCAGCGGATTTGGGGGCAGCAAGTCGAATTGCGATTGCAGACTGCTGTGGATGCGGACCAGTTAGCGACTTTGATCGAACTAAACGACCAACTTGCGCCGGTGTCTGTTGCGGAGACCGGGCCGCAGTTGACATACCAGTGGCGACAATAGGACCAACGGGAGAGCAGGTTATCGACAGCGGACATCAGCAGCTGCCTCTGGCTGTGCGGTTGCGTGATGAGGCCACCTTCGGAAATTTCCTGCCAGTCGATCAAATCAAGCCGCTGTTAAACGCTCTGCAGCAGCAGTTGCAGCCGTCAGGTGAAGCGATTATCTACCTCTATGGATCATCCGGCACAGGCAAGTCGCACTTATTACAGGCGAATTGCCATGCGGACTCTGCCCAAACCCTGTACCTACCCTTAGCCGAACTGGGGCAGTTTCCCCCTGGCGAAGTATTGCAAGGCCTTGCTGGCTTCGCCCGGCTTTGTCTGGATGACGTGCAGACCGTGCTGACCGATGCCGGCTGGGAGCGGGCGCTGTTCAATCTGATAAATGGCGCCCTTCAGCAGGACTGTCGACTGGTAATCTCGGGAGATGCAGCACCTAGGGTCCTCCATACCAAACTGGCAGATTTGCGATCCCGCCTTTCCGGTGCCATCGTTTTCCAGTTGTCTCCACTAGACGATGACGTTAAGGCTGCTATCCTGCGATTTCGAGCGGGGCGCCGGGGTATGAAGATGTCGCCAAGTGTTGCTAGCTATATTGTGAAGCGCGCGCCCCGTGCGATGGGACAACTGCTCGGTGTACTCGATCAGCTCGACACGACCTCGTTGGTAGAGAAGCGCTCTCTCTCTGTGCCCTTTGTCAAAGCAGTAATGGGTTGGTAGATATTGCACGCGCACTAAACGCGGGCTCAGCATAGCGTGAATCGGTCAGCGTCGACGTGGCACGGAAAACGTTCGCGATAGTCGTGCAGCGCACTGCTGTCAAAAACGACCTGGTAGATGCCAGGAGCAGCCTGAGCATCTACCAGAATCTCGCCCTCAGCTGTTAAGGCAAGACTGTCGCCACTGTATTGCAGGCCATTGGCGTCGGCGCCGACTCGATTGACGCCGACAACACAGGCCTGATTTTCGATGGCCCGTGCAATGAGCAACTGGCGCCAGTGCTTGCGGCGCACTGCAGGCCAGTTAGCGACGTAAAGTAATAAGTCATAATCACCCTGGTTACGACTGAATACCGGGAAGCGTAGGTCGTAACAGACCTGCAGATTGATTCGCCAGTCACGCCACGGGACGATGACCCGATTCTCCCCAGCGGCATAGCGTTTGTGTTCACCGGCCATGCGAAACAGGTGACGTTTGTCATAGTAGTCTACGCCTGACGGTGTGGCGAATAGCATTCGGTTATAGACGGCTTCATGCTGCTTGACGGCAATGCTTCCGGTAATGGCGCAGTCCTTTTGTCTTGCCACGTCCAGCAGCCATTGCACCGTGGCGCCTGATGGTGACTCCGCGTTGCTCAACGCGTTCATGGAAAAGCCTGTGGTAAACATTTCCGGCAAGACGATGAGATCTGTGGCGCCTTGCATTTGTCCCAGCGATGCCTCGATGAGGCGCCGATTTTGCGCTGGCTCCTCCCAGACCAGCTCGCACTGTACGAGAGTGACTATTAAATTCTGCATAGGCGCTCCGTGGCATTCAGCAGTACCGTATCACTCTTGGCAAAACAGAACCTAAGGTAGTGCTGCTGGGGTGGGTGCTGGTAGAAAACTGAAATAGGTATTGCCGCCACACCGTGCTCACGCGTCCAGTTCTTGGCAAGTTGCGTATCTGCTGCGCTAGACAGGGCACTATAGTCGAGCAGCTGGAAGTAGGTGCCCGGGCTGGGCGTGAATTTGAACCTGGATGCTTTGAGTGCGCTGCAGAACAAGTCGCGTTTGCGCTGGTAAAAAGCGGATAGTGTTGCAGGATAGTTTGGCTCCGCCGCCATGAAGTCTGCAATGGCCATCTGCACCGGGGTATTGGCAACAAAACAGACGAACTGGTGAACCTTGCGTAACTCCGTCGTGAGGGCGGGCGGTGCGACACAGTAGCCTGTTTTCCAACCTGTCACGCTGAAGGTTTTGCCGAAAGAAAACATGACAAAACTGCGCTGGCGCAGGGCAGGGTATTGCAGGACGCTGTGATGATCCCTGTTATCGAAGACGAGGTGTTCATACACTTCATCGCTGACGACGTGCAAGTTGTGCCTTTCGACCAGTGATTCCAGGTGCTCAAGATCCGCACTTTCCAGGGCGGCGCCACTTGGATTGTGAGGGGAATTGATTATCACCATGCGAGTCCGTGGTGTGATGACGTCCTCAACGCGCTGCCAATCGATAGCGAAATCTTGCACTGTCAGGGGGATGTGGATAGTTCGACCCCCTGCGAGGGTGATTGCTGGTTCATAGCTGTCGTAACAGGGGTCAAACACAAGGACTTCATCTCCCTGACTCACGCTGGCCATTACCGCACAAAAGATCCCCTCTGTCGCCCCCGGGACTACTGTAATCTCTCCGTCTGGATCGCAATCTACCTCGCGATAGCGTTGAAGATGCGCCGCGATCTGCTGACGCAGATCAACGACTCCCGCCATCGGTGCGTACTGGTTGTGGCCCGCCTTGACGTGTCGCATCATCGCCTCCAGCAGTGCCGGGGGCGCCCCGAAATCGGGAAAACCTTGTGACAGATTCAGTGCCTGGTGCTCTGATGCCAATGCCGACATTTGAGAAAAAATAGTGGTACCCGTTGTGGGCAGTTTACTGTCAATCATCGCGTCTGCCGCGTGATGTTTTAATGTGTTTTCTGACCGAGGTTGCCATGGAGTACTGCGCCGTTTATGATCGGGTTATGATGCGCCCAGCGAATCATTTCCGCAATTTCACCCGGTTTGATCAGGCGCCCGAAACTGTTCACACCGGCGATATCGGCTTCGACTTTCGGATCTGTGCCAATGTGCTTCCGCAACATCTCCGTATCGGTGAACCCTGGGCAAATTAGCGCCGTGTGAATTTTCCTGCCCATCAGATCCTGGCATGTCGCGCGCATCATGCCCAGTTGAGCGTGCTTGCTGACCACATAGGAGAAAGTGCCCGGTACGGCTTTCTCGGAAAGTGTGGATCCGACGTAGATGACGCTGGATGCATTGGGCATCAGCGGAATCAAGCGCTGATTCAGGCTATTGATACCTATGACGTTAGTTTGCATGACTTCTACCAGGCTCTCGCTAGAGCAATCGTCGACACTGTCCTTACGCATTTGGGCGGCGTTGTGCACTAGGGCTACCTGCGCGCAGTTCTGCAAGGCGGACTCTAGCGTATCGCAGCTGCGCCCGATAGATGCCTCGCTGGTGATATCGCAGGCGATGCTGTGCACGCCTGCAACTGGACATTCGCGGCGTGCTAGGCAGAACACGGTGAACCCCTCATCCAGGAAAACCTGTGCTGTTGCACTGCCGATACCCACGCTGGCGCCAGTGATTATCGCTATTTTCATGCCGTATTCCTTGATCTACCTGTATGCAGGCGCTTTTCGCGCTGTTAGAGGCTCCGCCATTTCATCGGTGACGTCAAGATGTGGCTCCGCTAAACTACGGTGATGGACGAAATGACAACGCTTTATATCGATAAAGAGCGCCACAAGTTCTCGGTGGCCCACTTCACTATCTTTTCTGCGACCGAGCGGGAGCGTTTGCACGGGCACAACTATTCCGTCTCCGCGAAGATTGTTGCGCCCATGGGTGCTAATGGGTTCTCAGCCGATTACAACGTGTACAAGTCGAGGCTTGCTAAACTCTGCGATAGTCTGGATGAATATATGGTTCTCCCGGGGAAGTCACCCTACCTCGAGATCGACAAATCAGGTGACAGTTACCGTGTCAAGCACGGCGGTGACGAAATGTTCTTCTTGCAGGGTGATACCCTGGTATTACCCATTCGCAACGTCACCGTGGAAGAATTTTCCCGGTATTTGCTAGACCTGCTGCTGAAGGACAGCATGGAGGAGGACTTGAGGGAGGTTGAACTGTGTATTGCCTCCGGTCCGGGACAGAGGGGTTGTGCTATTTGGCGGGCATCGTGATGATCTGCACGATAGTGTGTGAGTCACGAAGACTAGGTGCTGATGCCGCTGTGTCTTAGCAGGGGTTCGATACTGGGTTCGCGTCCGCGGAACGCGACGAATAATGCCATAGGCTCTTTCGACCCGCCCGTCTCCAGAATGCCAGACCTGAAGGCCGTCCCTGTTGCAGGGTTAAAGATACCTTCTTCTTCAAAGCGTGAAAAGGCATCTGCTGACAGTACTTCTGCCCACTTGTAACTGTAATAACCCGCCGCATAGCCGCCAGCGAAGATATGTGAGAAGGCGTTCTGGAAACGGTTGAAGTCGGGCACATTGACGACCGCTACAGATCGTCGCACATCGTCCAGAATCTCCTGCACCGTTTCGCTGCCTTTGCCGCTCCACTCCCTGTGGAGACGAAAGTCGAATAAAGCAAACTCCAGTTGTCTCACCATAGCCATACCCGATTGGAAATTGCGTGCCGCAAGCAGTCTGTCCAATAATGTCTGTGGTAGTGCCTCCCCCGTTTCGTAATGTCCTGAGATAAAAGATAGGGCCTCCGGTTGCCAGCACCAGTTTTCCAGGAACTGACTGGGCAATTCAACCGCGTCCCAGGCTACGCCGTTGATACCGGAAACCGCCGCGACCGTTTGGCGCGTCAACATATGATGTAAGCCGTGACCGAATTCGTGAAATAGTGTAGTGAGCTCGTTGTGGGTCAGTAGTGCATCATTGTCGCCCACCGGGGGTGTAAAGTTACACACCAAATAAGCTACTGGAAGCTGTAAACCCTCATCGTTTTCGCGTCGAACACGGCAGTCATCCATCCAGGCACCACCGCGTTTGTGTGCCCGTGCAAACAGGTCAAGGTAAAAATGCGCAATCACCTCTTGGTCCTGCAATACTTCGAATAGCCTTGTATCGGCGTGATAGTGATCGAAATCATCCACTTCGCGAATCTCGATACTATACAAGCGCTGCACGACTTCGAATAACCCGAGCAGAGCTCGCTGCACCGGAAGATAGGGGCGAATGTCCTCCTGCGAGATCTCGTAACGCTTCTCGCGCAGCTTTTCGCTGTAGTAGTTGACGTCCCAGGCCTGCAGTGTCGTGAGTCCGCTTTCTGCCTGCGCGAACGCCTGCAGTTCTCGCCACTCCTCTCTCGCTTGGGGTAGTGACTGCCGGGCGAGCTGTTGGAGGAAGTCCATGACGTGATCGGCACTTTCTGCCATCTTGGTTGCCAGTGATAGATCGGCATAGTTATCGAAGCCGAGTAGCGCAGCCAGCTCGCTGCGCAACTGCAGCGTTTCCTCGATCAACTTGGAGTTATCCCACATGCCCGCATGGGGGCCGACTGCTGATGCGCGGGTACAGTGTGCGGTGTAGACCTCCTCGCGTAGGGTCCGGTTGTCACAATAGTTAAGAATTGGATTAATGGAGGGGAATTCAAGATTGATCAAATAGCCCTCCATAGCGGCGTCTTTGGCTGCCTGTCTAGCGCTGGCTACCGCGGTATCAGGCAGACCTTGCAGGTCTTCTACAGATACTTGTCGTGACCAGGCATTGGTAGCATCGAGAACGTTTTCGCCGAATTTACTGCCCAGATCCGAAAGTCTCTGGCGCAGCTCAGCGTAGTGTTTTTTTCTCTCCGGCGGGAGGTTTACTCCGGCTAGTCTGAAGTCGCGCAGTGCGTGATCGATAGCAGTGCGCGCACCGCAGGGCAATGTTTCAAAGCTCGGGGTGTTGGCGATCTGCTGGTACGCGCGGTACAGTTGCTCGTGCTGGCCTATCCAGGTGCCGTATGCTGACAACAGCGGCAGGCAGGTATTATACGCCTCGCGCAATGCGTCATTGTTGCAAACGCTGTTTAAGTGGGATATCGGTGACCATGCCTGGGCGAGCTGGTCATCTAGCGTCTCGATGACGTTTAGCAGGCCTTCCCATGTGTAGTTGGTGCTATCTGCCAACAGTTCCTCGATGCGCCTTTTGTTGCGCTCGATGAGATGCCGTATCGCGGGCTCAGCCTGCTGGGGTTCGATACGAGAGAAAGGTGGCAGAGAATGTGGTTCCAGCAGAGGGTTATTCATTTGGCGAGATCCCGGGTCTATGATGTTGCGCGATTCTAACCGATTCCGGTGTGCCGCCCCATGCAGTTAGAGACTTTAGCTCGGCGCCGGCAGTGGCCAGGTTTGCAGGGGTCGGTAGCTGATACCCTGCCGTGCCTGGCGCGACTCAAACAGGGTGCAGTTGCAGTAAGGCATTTCAATGTCGGGACCGAGCGCAGGCTGGGGTGGGGGCAGCCTGCAACGGCGGTAGAGTGTGATATGGGGTACGAAGGGATTGCGGTCCCGTTTGCCACCCACCGAACCGGCGAGGCTGCCGAGTTTTCGGGCCAGTGCCGTCAGTTGGTCTGGCCAGTTGCTGGGCCCCAGCCAGTAGAGGCGCGGTCGGGGCCAGTAACCTGTGCGGTCCAGTCGGAGAGTAGTACTGGCCATCGCGTGGCCCGGTAGCCAGGTGTCTACTGTCCCGCAGAGGCGATCAACAGACGGGGCTGGCAGCTCACCGATAAACGCCAGTGTGATATGGAAATTTGCCGGCGGTACGGGGCGACCGTCAAAGACCCGTTGGCGATCGCGCCAGTCGGCAATGGCCAGTGTGGTAGTAGTGTCCAGTTCAAGGCCAAAAAATATGCGCATCAGTCGGATAGCTTTTTTGTCAGAGGGCCGAAACCGTCATTGGATTCCTTGTCCTCATGTCGTCTTTCGTCCTCAGTCGGTTGGCGCGCGGTGTGATTCCCCGTGTGGGTACGCTTGGTGCTGGGGCGCATCCGGTTATTCGTTGCCGGTGGGCCGTTGTAGCGTGCTTTTAGCCCTGCCAGGCTCCGCCGCTCTAGCGTCAACCCCATGAGGCGTTCGATATTGGATACATACCTCCATTCCCTGGCATCAGCCAGCGATATGGCCAGTCCCGCGGTACCGGCACGGCCGCAGCGCCCAGAGCGGTGCACGTAGTCGTCAACACTTTCGGGTATGTCATAGTTGATCACCGCTGCAATCGCCTCCACATCCAGCCCCCTTGCAGCGAGATCTGTCGCACACACCACGTGAACCTTGTTTTCGTGGAACTGCCTGACGACCTGTTTGCGCACCTCCGTGGACAATCCGCCGTGCAGGCTGGCGCAGTGCAGACCGTGCTGGCCAAGCAGTTTAGTGAGTCGGTCAGCGGTTCTGCGTCGATTGCAGAATACAAGTGTGCGCCGCCCAGCCTCTTTCGGTAAAAGGGCGCAAAGCAGCTTATCCTTGTGGTTCTGATTATCCGCCAGTACTAGCTGGTGGCGAATATTCTTGTGGGCTTGTCGTTCTCTGCCCACAGGGATCTTTTGAGGCGAGGTAAGC
>JABSPW010000237.1 GCA_013214285.1 Halioglobus sp.
TCTACACGCTCGGTGCGGACGGTTTGTCCGGCGGTGAAGACCAGAATGCGGACATCGGGAACTGGAAAAAAGCGGACTGAATCCCTTATGACCTGGGGCGCAGCCGGCGGCAGGCGCGGGGCGTATCAGCGCGGCTTCAGCCTGGTGGAGTTGCTGGTGGCCCTTGTGGTCGTCGTTATCGTGACGTCGCTGGTTACCTTTTCCTTTGATTCTGGTGGACAGGAAGTGCGGTTGGCGACCACCGTACGTGATCTGGCTGGAGTGGCCAGCTATGCGGTCGATGAGGCGCAAATGACCGGTACGGACTTTGGGCTGCTGCTGGAAGAGGAGTCCCGTAATGGTGAGGTGCGCTATTCCTACACCTGGCTGGAGCGTCGGGCCAAGGGTTGGCGAGCGCCCGGCAGTGGCAAAGACATTTTCGATTCGCAGCGCTTTCCTCCTGATACAGAGCTGGAGCTGGAGTTGGAGGATCAGCCCCTGGTAGATCTGTTGCCTGTCGACGTCGAACCCGAATCGCGCACACCGCAGATTGTTTTTTACGCGGGAGGAGAAACCACCGTCGGTGCGATCAATGTGCGTCGGCGCACCGACGGAGAATTGCTGTGGCGCATTGAGTGGGATTTGCTGGGGCGATTCGATTTGCTGCCACGGGGAGAGGAGCCCGTGGAGGAAGATGCGTTCGAATGAGGGTGCGCGGCTTCACATTGGTGGAAGTTATGGTCGCGTTAGCGATTGTTGCTATCGCTCTACCGGTCTTGCTGATGACTTTGTCTCAGCAGACCGATGACACTGCCTACCTACGTGACAAAACTTTTGCCCAGATGGTGGCGGCTAACAAGCTTGCAGAAATGCGCCTGGTGATCGGCGCCACGCGCAGCGTGCAGCCAGGTAAGAGTAACGGCGTCGCCACGCTGCTGGACCGGGACTGGCACTGGTGGGTGCAAACACTGCCGACCCCGATGGAAAACTTGCTACGTGTTGAAATCAGTGTTGCGTTAGACTCTGACTTGCAGGATCAACCGTTATATTTGTTGACTGCCTTCATGAACAGCGATCTGGCAGAGGACAATAGCCAACTCGGATTCGGTCCACCGGATGACCCGAACGACCCATAGTATGAACAGAGCCACGGGCTTCACCCTGATCGAGGTACTGATCGCGCTGGCCATCACTGCCTTGGTGTCGGTTATTGCTTACACTAGCCTGTCGTCGGTGCTCGCCGGCGTAGACGGCCTGCGCGACACAATGCAGCGAACGGACGAGGTCAACCGGGCCTTTATGATTCTGTCGCGTGATTTACGCCAGTTTGTGGATCGGCCGGTGCGCGATGAATTCGGTGAAGTCGAAGCGGCTTTCAGCGGTGGTGAACTGGCGCGCTTTTATCTGAGTTTTACCCGCTCCGGTTGGCACAACTCCCGCGATTACCCGCGCAGTCACCTGCAGCGCGTCAATTACCGGCTGCAGGACGAGGGCCTATGGCGTGATTCTTATCCGGTACTGGATCGTGCCGCGAATACCGAGCCGGATACAGTTTTATTATTGGATGGCGTAGAGGAACTGCGCCTCGGTTTTCTGGGTTCGTTGGAGGATCTGCAGGTGGCCACGCGCAATGCGACGCTTGATACTAGCAATTGGGTGGAGAACTGGGTGCAGGATACCAGCGTGCCCAACGCTATACTGGACCCGCCGGTCGCCGTGGAGATTACGCTGCTCTTGCAGGACTGGGGCGAAATCAGGCGGCTGTATGCGTTGTCGCCGCTCTAATTACCGATCGGCCATGCATTACCAACGCGGTGCTGCGTTGGTGGTGGCCATGCTTATTTTCGCCCTGGCTGCCGCTCTCGTAGTTGCGATGCAAAGTGAGTTTGACCGGTTTTTCCAGCGCAGCGCCCACCTCCTTGCCGATGAGCAGCTGCAGGCTTACCTACGCGCTGGCGAGGAACTGGCAGCCATCGTCCTGTTGCGCGATTACGATGATGACAAGCAAGAGCGCAGGTTCGAAGAAAAACTGGACGAGATATGGAACCGCCCTGAAACCCGCCAGCCTTTCCCTATCGAGGGCGTTGGTTGGTTCCAGGGCGAGTTGGAGGATTTGCAGGGTCGCTTCAACCTCAATCAGCTAGTGCGTCGGCGAGAGAATGATGAGCCAGGCGCAAACAATCGCTTCACCCCCGCACAAAAGCAGTTTATCCGCTTGCTACAGGCGCTGGAAGAACCAGCGGTGAGTCAGCAGGACGCCATTGCCATTACAGAATCCATTAGCGACTGGCTGGATGAGGATGAGGAAACCTCCAGGGCGGGTGCGGAAGATGCTTATTACGTCGGTCGGACTCCGGCCTACCGGGCGGGGAATCGACTGATGTCCAGCGTCAGCGAATTGCGCGCCGTCGCCAATATGACACCCGCAATCTATCGCGCCCTGTCGCCTTGGGTCACGGCGTTGCCGGGGACGGCACAATTGAATGTTTTTACGGCACCGCCCATGGTGCTGCGTACCCTGAATGCGGACAATGACTTGAGCCCTCTGAGCATGGATGACGCTATCACCTTGCGTGAATCGGGGTTTGAGGATATCAATGGCCTGCTGAATCACCCGGTGTTTTCCGACCGCAAGGACAGAATGGCGGAAATTAAGCCGACCCTGGGGCGAAATAGTAATTACTTCCTATTAACAGCGAGGGTGGAGGTTGCCGGCAAGCAGATGCGCTTGTACAGTGTGCTGGAAAGGCGTAACCGCACTGTCAGCGCGGTCGCGAGAGCCAGAGGCAGTCCTTGCCCTGAGGCAACAAGCGGACCTCGCACCGGGGAAAACACTGTGGAGAAGTTTTGCGCGATACCGCTGTAATACGACTCGTCCAAGGACGTCTTGCCTGGTACTCCCCCGGCGCCGGGGTGGAGCCCCGTTGGCTGGATGACGACAGTGCCAGGCGGGATCTGCTCGCTACCCTGACCGATCGAAGGCTTAAGGTGTGCTTTGGTGTGCCCGGTGCAGATGCTCGGCTACTGGTGCAACCGGTGGCACCCGAGGAAAAAAAGCACCTCAGTAAGTCACTGCCGTTTATGTTGGAAGAACAGGTAGCGGCGGATGTGGACTCATTGCATTTTGCTTATTGCCCGCTGGACCCGGGGGACTATGCGGTCGCGATTGTCTCCAACGAGCGTATGCGATTTTCGCAGACCCTCCTGGAAGATCTGCCAGGCATTCGTTCCTGGATACCCGAACCGTTGTTGCTGCCCTGGCAGCCCGGGGAGTGG
>JABSPW010000238.1 GCA_013214285.1 Halioglobus sp.
GAATAATATTCACCTGAGCAACCGTATCAATAGCCTTAATGGACTGTGTTTTGTTTTCTATTTCTTCAATGATAAGCTCCCCTTTCGAAAAGAGCACAGGATTTTCTTCAACACTTCTAATTTCAAACTGTATGCCTGTTTCTAATTTTTTTAAATGAATGGCTATTTCTTTACGCTCATCCTTCACAATCACAGGCTGTAGCCACATCAAATGATGAATGGATGAAACATGGTGATTTTTTTGTATGGCTAATTTTCCAGCTGCAACCGCCATTTCTATGTGGGCGGATCCAGGAAATATGTGTTTCCCATCAACCACATGATCTTGGATATAAAAATCATCTTTAGATAAGGTTTTCACAAATACCACTTCATCAAAAGTTGATCTATTCTCATCCAAAAGCGGATGAATGGATTCTTTTGTAGTCGGTAAAGATTCACTGACGAACCCCTTTAACCAATATTTATTCTTTTCAAAGGGATAGGTAGGCAAATGAATCCGATGAGAAGAATTCTCAATATTCAGACTTTCCCAATCTATTTTCCCGCCATTCACCCATAAATTTGCAACTTGAGAAAGGGCTCCTTTTTGGAACCAGGATTCAACGATTGAATGTCCTTCATCATCATTAATAAACGTATTTAAGGAAGATTTATTATCGCCTTGCACTTTAACAATGTCATCTACCACTTCGCCATTAAGAAACAAACCTATTTTTGTTATTAACGCATTGCAGTTTTCAACAACAAAGGCTGTCCGTGTTTCCATTGAGTCCCGTCCAACCTGCAACGTATATGATACATCTCGAATATTTATGGTATCCTCATTCGTTCTTAAAAAAGATGCCAAAATCTCCGCATATGCCTTTAACTGGTTTTCTGATTTTGCAGATAATGGAATCAAAAAGGATTTCGGAGAGGGTATTTCTATTTCCTCTTGTAAATTTTTAACGCCTGCTGGATTATATTCTTCCACCACCATATGGGCATTGGTCCCACTAAACCCAAAAGAGCTTAACGCAGCTAATCTAGGACTATTTTTCGATGATTTCCACTTTGATAGTTTAGTATTCACATAAAAAGGGCTATTTTCAAAATCGATGTGGGGGTTGGGATTTTTGAAATTTAACGTGGGAGGAATCATTTTATGTTTAAGAGATAAAACGGTTTTAATAAGGCCTGCCATTCCGGCCGCTGCTTGAGTATGCCCCAGGTTGGTTTTAACCGATCCAATCGCGCAATATTGTTTGTTCAAGGTATATCGTCGAAAGGCATGGGTTAATGCCTCTATTTCAATGGGGTCTCCCAATACGGTTCCGGTACCATGAGCTTCAACATACGAAATATTTTCTGGGTTAATGTTGTTGTTTCGATACAAACCGGTTTCCAATGTTTCTTGTGAAATAGAACTGGGTGCGGTAATGCCATTTGTATGACCGTCTTGATTAATAGCACTGGCCTTGATAACAGCATATATAGGGTCGTTGTCCTTTTCTGCTTGTGATAGGGTTTTGAGCAGAACCACGCCCACGCCTTCGGATACCACAAACCCATCTGCCCTCGCATCAAAGGTATAACATTGCCCCGTTGAAGAAGGCATTCCTGCCTTACTCATCAGCACAAAAAACCGCGGATTAGATAATAGGGAAATCCCACCGGCCAGAGCCATATTGATGTCCCCATTCTGAAGTGCTCGACAGGCTGTATGTACGGCGACTAATGAAGATGAGCAGGCCGAATCAATACTCATACTAGGACCTTTTAAGTTAAGATGATATGAAATGCGTGATGCCAATATAGATCGATGGTTTCCTACCAGCTCTGTTCCCTTCGCTGCAGCCAGCATCATGACCGACATGATGCTTTTGCCGTCGACGGGCTCCGCACCTGAGCTGACCAGCACCGTGCTGGAGAAACTCGAGGCGCAGCTGACGAACTTCGCCGCTGCACGCGCGTGCAGGCCGAGCTTGTTGATGATGGTGAGTTGCTTGGTAATCACACGGCAGTCCTGTCAAGGCAGTTCGCGGTGGCGCAGGTGGACCTGTTCGTACTGGTCGGCGTAGCGCTGGTACAGCCGTTCAGCGAGGTATACTGAACGATGTTGTCCACCCGTACAACCGATGGAGACGGTCAGGTAGCTGCGATTGTTGTTGGCGTAGTGGGGCAGCCAGCGATCGAGGAAGTTAATGATGTCATCCAGCAGTGTCGTCGTCACTTCGTGAGATTCCAGGAACGCCTGCACCGGAGCATCGCGACCGGTGAGCTTGCGCAGTTCCGGCGCCCAGTGCGGGTTGGGTAGCATCCGCACGTCGTAGACGAGGTCGGCATCCGTCGGCACGCCGTGTTTGAATCCGAACGACTGGATTAAAATAGATAGTGTGCCTTCACGTGTCTCGAGCAACTGTTGGCGAACCGCGTCGCGCAGCTCGTAGAGCGTGAGACTGGAACTGTCTAGGGTGAGTGTGGCGGCTGATGATACCTGCGCGAGCAGCTCACGCTCGCGTTCGATGGCCTCACCCAGTGGTGTTGCCTCATTGCTCAGCGGGTGGCGACGCCGGGTTTCGTTGTAGCGCTTGATCAGTATTTCGTCGCGCGCATCCAGGTACAGGACGCGTGTCGCCAGCCCGTTGGGCAATGCATCCAGAATTGCCCCGAACTGGGACAGGTCTTTCCAGCTGTTGCGGGCGTCAATGCAGACCGCGGCGCCGGGAAATGCGCTGAAGTCTTCGCCCTGCAGCTTGTCCGCCAGTGATGGCAGCAGCGACAGTGGAAGGTTATCGATGCAGTAAAACCCTTCATCCTCCAGCTGGTGGATCGCGGTGCTCTTGCCGGAGCCGGATCGCCCGCTGATGATGATGAGTTGCATGTGCTCAGGCCGAGGCGGTAGCGGCCGCGTAGAGCTCTTCGTCGTTAGCGCAGTCGCGCAACCGCCGGCAGAACTCGTCATCGCTGAGATTGCGTGCCAGACCCGCCAGCATATCGAGATGTTCCTGCTGGGATTCCTCCGGGACCAGCATCACACACAGGATGTCGACGCCTTGCGCATCCGGGGCATCAAACTCCACCGGCTGGGCCAGCGTAATAAGGGCTCCGAGTGCGTGGGTGCAATTGTTGACCCGGCAGTGAGGAATAGCGATACCTTTACCCAGACCGGTGTTGCCGAGTTTTTCCCGAGCCACCAGGGCGGGGAAAATATCGTTGGCTGGCAGGGACAGCTGCTCCTCGGCAATGAGTTTTGCCGCGAGCTCAAAGAC
>JABSPW010000239.1 GCA_013214285.1 Halioglobus sp.
CCTCAGGAATTGTCAGTTATCCATGTCGGGCGCTTCGAACCGACGCGCAGCGTACGACGACCGTATGCGTACGTGCTGAGTCCCGAGACACCCAACGCGGTCCTGGAGAACCTCGAGCGACACGGCATCGAGGTGGAACCGTTCGAGGGACCGGCGCGCGTCGAGGTCTATACGATCACCGCGATCGACCGTGCCCAGCGCCCGTTCCAAGGCCACCACCTGGTCACCGCCGAGGCCGTCGCCCACCGTGAACTTCAAAATGTGCCGCGCGGCGCACACCTCGTGCGAACCGCCCAGCCCCTGGGCACGCTGGCGGTCTACCTCCTGGAGCCCGAATCAGAAGACGGACTACTGGCATGGAACTTCTTCGATACGGTGCTCACAGAAGGCCAGGCGTTTCCAATTCTGCGCGTTAACGCCGCAGTGGACCTCTCGCCGATGGGCCAAACCGAATGAAGTGCGAACCGTTTGAGCGAACCAGCCGCATCCGCAGACACAGAACTGCCGGATGAAACTGACGCAGCGCCGTGGATACCGGACCTTCGCCTGCATGTTGTCCATGCTGGTCGGCATCGGCCTTGTGCGCTATTCGTTTGCGCCGCTGATCCCGTCGATGCTCTCGCATACCTGGATCGATGCAGGACAGGCCGGTTTCCTGGGGACAATCAACTTCATCGGCAACCTCCTGGGTGCGCTGTGCTGCACGTTGCTGGCGCGCCGATTCAACGTGGCAACGGTGTGTCGCTGGACATTGCTTGTGGGGCTATTCAGCGTAACGGCGTCGGCGTGGGAACTTGGCTTCTGGTGGCTGGCGGCGATGCGCTTCATCGCAGGCATGACAGCGGCCGGCGCCATGATCCTGGCGCCCGTGATTGTCGCGGCCGGCGAGCCGCCCCAGCGCCGGGGACGGCTCATCGGCCTGGTGTTCGCCGGCTCGGGCATCGGAGTGATCGGGCTGAGCTTGTTGCTGCCGTTGGTTTTGGGCGACGGACCATCCGGGGGCTGGCTGTTGACCGCAGCGCTCTGCGCGGTCAGCACGGCATTGGCCTGGCCGGGACTGCGCGTGCCCAGTAAAGAGGCGCAGGCCAAAACCACCACCAATACGTTCAAGCCGCAACGGTTTGGCCTGTGGATCCTGACGGCCGCCTACTTCCTGGCGGCCGTGGGCGTCGTGCCCCACTCGATCTACCTGTCGGCGTACGTTCACCAGGTGCTGAAGATGCCCGTTTCCTTCAGCACCATGGTCTATGCCGTCTACGGCCTGGGTGTCTTGGTGGGCGGTCCGCTCTTGGACGGACTGGTCACAAAACGGCTGGGTACGCGCGGCGCGCTTGTGCTGAGCACGGCGCTGGGGCTGGGCGCCGTCGTCATGGTGCTGGCGACCACGAGCCTGTGGTGGGTCGTGGCATCTGGCGCTGTGCTGGGTATGGCGCAAATGGGGATCGCGTCCATCGCCTCGCATCGCGTGATCGAGTTGGCCGGCCCGGCCGGTCATACACGCTGGTGGGGATTGCTGACCATCGCCTTCAACATCGGAATGGCCAGCGGCTCATTCGCCATGGGCACGATGTTGCACCTGCACCTGGGGTACCTGCCCGGCTTCTGGATGGCCGGCGGAACCCTGGCGGCCTCGACGGTGCTGGCGATTCTGGTGCGCAAGCAACCCGTGACCGCTCGTCAGTGATGAAGGTCCTTGGCAACGCCGGCATACCGCCGATCAACGGGTATCAAGCACAAGGCGATCGACTCAAAGAGTCGCTGTGAAAGGCGCTGGAAGTTCGGATAGTGCAGCTGGCTCTGGCTTTCCAGCTCATCGATGGTCAGTCCGGCGCGTTCCACCTGGTCCGGTTCATCGAGTGCCCAGGCATGCAACGTCTGCGCGCTGGCCTCGGGATGGTATTGCAAGCCATAACTGCGCAGCCCCGATGCCCAAGCCTGCACGCCGCGCGGGGAGGTGGCCAGCACACGCGCCCCGTCGGGCAACTTGGTCACTTGATCACCGTGCCACTGGATCTGCATCGAGGTCCACGGCTGCCCGGCAAACAGCGGATCCTCTCGCCCCAGGTGGTTGAGCTGAACCTCGTGCCAACCCAGCTCCATGGGCTCCTCCAGCGGCCCCACCTCACCACCCAGCGCCTTGGCCAGGATCTGACAACCCAGGCAGAGTCCCAGCACGGGGATTGCTCGATCCGCGGCGCTGCGGATGAGCGCCATCTCCGCTTGGAGCCAGTCTGGTGGATCACGGTGAACGCTCTGGGGACCACCGCAGGAGATGATCGCGCTGACGTCGTCGAGATCTGGTGGTACCGGATCGCCCTCATGCAGCGCCACCTCGCGAAACGGATGCCCATAGTCGCGCAGGGTCTCGCCGAGCCGCTCGATACCGGTCAGTTCACTGTGCTTGAAAACGAGAATCGCCATGGCCAAGAGGATAGGGACTTGCGAGCTGGTAGACGAATGGAACCAACCGACCATCGACCGGCACCGGCCTATCGCGCCATGTCCTTCCGCGCCGCCTGGCTTGTCAATCGTGCCATATCGCGATTGTCGCGTCGTGCCCATCCAGGTAGGACTGCGTGAACGCCACACGGCTGCTTAACTGCAACGCCCAATCAAGCATGCCCACGGTATTGAACCGGCGGGCCGGCTCCAGTTGCTTGTCCGACCAGCGGTCGTGGTGGCGGTCGGACAGGAAGTTGAATACGACGCCTTGTGCCGATGCGTCAAAAGCCGCTCGGACCAGGTTGCAGGCGGTCGTCTGGTCCATGGTGTTCAAGGTTCCAGAAAGGCACGCCACGTCGCCGGCCAGTTGTTGGAGCATCGTCGGCTGTGCCACCGCGTCCAGGACCTGGAACTGAGACCGGCACAGCTCCCGCTGGCTGGCCAAGGTGATCATCTCACTGATCGCATCCACGCCGACGTAGCGCTTGAAGGGCACTTCCAACTCGATCAAGCGCCCTGCCAGGTCGCCCTGACCGCAACCGATATCCACGACCACGCAATCCTCGAAGCCGGCCAGATCGATCATGACATCGAACCGAAGCAGCTGAGCCGCGCGGCTGTTCCACAACGTCGCCTCGAAACCCGCGCCCAGTTCCTCAACGGCCCGTCGGTACGGCTCGAGATAGCGTTTGGAGCCCGATTCAGTCATACGAATCTCAGTGTATGACGCCTTTGCGGCCAACGCCGCTACGATTGATTCGGACCGCACCAATCAAGGAAAGCATCATGGATCAGAGCAGGAAC
>JABSPW010000240.1 GCA_013214285.1 Halioglobus sp.
TTAATGCGGATGATGGGGCTTTCTGTCGATTCGACGGTTAGGGCCGAGAGGATCTAAAATATAGAATTCATCCTGTTTCCGCCGCACACCATAAAATATTAGATGTACTTTTTCGAGAGCAGGTCAATGCATTTCAATGAGTCTAGAGATATAGTGATTTCTGGTGTTTGAAGTAATTTGAAAGGCAGCGTACCCTGTTAGTTTGATTCTGGGTTTTGTCGCAACTTGACTCACTTCGGGCGACCTAACACCAGTCGCCAGATGAACTTCATCCAAGTATTGGGTCTTAAGCACTCTATATGCTCAACATTTTGGATGCACTATGGCCATCAGCTTTGCAAATAAACAATTTCCATCCGCAACAATCCTCATGGCCGTGCGCTGGTATGTCGCCTAAAAACTCAGCTACCGTGATATCGAAGAACTCCTAGAAGAGCGCAGAATTGATGTCGATCATGCCACCATTCATCGATGGGTTTTGGAATATTATCCCCAATTAGAAGCCGTTTTTCGGGCTCGGAAAAAGCCCTTTTCAGGCTCATGGCGAATGGATGAGACCTATAGTGTGCCCGGAGCCCAGGGGTAGCACTGATGCTTAAAAACTGGGCCACGAGTCTATTTGAAATACCGATAATATTGTAGAAGCAATTTATTGTCGGGCTGCACTCTGCTGTACGGAGTGCATGAGCCTATGCGGCAGTGACCTATTGTATGCTAATAGGGTGATGTAACCCGTTGACAATGGGGATTGAGGCGAGTTCGCTAAGCCAAGATGATCCTCTAGGCTAAGAGTTGAAAGGTTGAGGAACACGAACCAGTTAATCCGTGTCTGTGGGTTGAATCATCACCACTGCCTACGCGAATTAATAGGCTGTACATGGGAAGTTGAAGGCTTGTAATTCGAGCTTCCAACACGAATCAGCAAGGATAGATATGCTGCGCTGAGGGGCAACTAGTGATAGTACAGTTCCGCTAGTTTAACCATGTCATCTTACGGAAAGTAAGGTTAAAGATTGCGACTGGCAACCGACCCAACTTGCTTGAGTTCAAATAGATCTACCGGGGAAGGTCTGTCTCGGATGTTAAGGGAGTATGACCCCGATGACGAACAGGCTGGCGGAGCCCTCGTAGTAGTCTGAGATAGGGAAAGCCTATCACATGGCGAAGGCGGGCAGTTTAACAGGTTTGCAATTGCAAATTACCTGACAGTATAAAGGTGAAGACTTTTGATAATCAGCGAAATGCAACGCAAGCTAGCAACATGGACAGCAAGTGATAACTCTAGAAGGGTGAACCGCTTGCTGCGCCTGATAACACATCCTGATTGGTTAGCAGAGGCTGCTAGAATTACTTTGTCATCGAAAGGTGCTAAGACACCAGGCGTTGATGGTGTAACAAAGCAAGCCATTGCTAAGGATTTGGGGGAATATTTGACGACACTCCGCGAGGAGTTACTGTCAGGTGTTTATCATCCATCTCCGGCCAAGAGGATTTACATTCCTAAGGCTAATGGAAAACAGCGCCCTTTAGGTATCCCCACGTTGCGTGATCGCATCGTACAGCGTGCGATGTTGATGGCAATGGAGCCTATTTGGGAAAATGATTTCCATCGGCTGTCTTATGGTTTTAGGCCAGAACGTAGTGTTCATCATGCTATTCGAACAGTTAGAATTCAGTTAACGGATAGTAATGAGACGAAAGGACGCTGGGTTATTGAGGGGGATCTGTCGAGTTATTTTGATACGGTGCATCATCGATTGTTGATGAAAAGCATTCGTAAGCGAATTAACGACAAGCGCTTTTTAACGATATTATGGCAATTCATGACTGCCGGTCATATTGACCGAGGCCTCTTCTGTGCTGCAAGTGAAGGCGTGCCACAAGGTGGAGTTCTTTCTCCATTACTTTCAAATATCATGCTAAATGAATTTGATCAAATGCTTGATGCACGTTATCTATGCCATAAAGTACGGAAAGGTCGAGGGAGCTGGAATCACAGTATCAAGATCGAAAGAGCTTGTGCAATTGCTGAGAATAGGCAATGGAAGCCTGCGGTTTCCTACTGTCGGTATGCTGATGATTTTATTGTTATCGTTAAAGGTACAAAAGCAGATGCTGAAGCTATTAAGGAGGAATGTCGTGAGTTACTTGAAGATCAGCTTAAGCTACGGCTTAACATGGAGAAGACAAAAGTTACTCATGTTAATGACGGCTTTGTATTTCTTGGGCATCGTCTAATCCGAAAGCGTGGTCCTAAGGGGAACATGCGAGTAGTGACGACAATACCAAGGGATAAGGCAAGAAACTTTGCAGCAGGGCTTATCAGAGAGTTATCAGGAAACTACAGTAATAGCAAAGTTGATATGGTGAATAAACTCAACCGAAAACTCAAAGGCTGGGCCAATTTTTACCAGTTCACAGACTTTACGGCCAAGATTTATAGTCATATAGATGGAGTAATGTTCTGGAAGTTAGGCTACTGGTTAGCCCGTAAATACCGTATAGGCATTAAACCATTAATGAAGAAATGGTTTAAACGTCCTAAATCAGGAAAAGCGAAAAGTTGGATTCTGCACGAAGTTAATAGTGATGGTCAGCTGTGTATGGCAGCACTTTCTCGATTAGTGGGTAGTCAGAAGAAGCAATTTCGCTGGCGCTTACCGGAAGATAATCCCTATCTGAGACTTGAATCTAGAAATACCGTCACGTCACGCTATAGAGATGTTGCAATGGCTTTAAGCCACTGTTAAATGGAGAGCCGTATGCGCTGGAAGGTGCACGTACGGTTCGGAGAGGAGAAACAGGGAGATAGTTCGACTACGCCCTGTCTCTTACTCTACTAAAAGTTAAAGGAAAGTGGCAATACCTCTACCGAGCAGTCGATAAATATGGCGCTAGCATTGATTTCATGCTGAGTGAAAAGCGTGATGAGCCGGCGGCTAGAGCCTTTTTTAACAAAGCGATTGATCAGCATGGGTTGCCTAAAAATGTGGTAATTGATAAAAGTGGAAGCAATGCAGCAGCGCTGAATACGCTCAACTGGCAGATTTGGGTTTTAGGTTTATACGGCCGTTTGATTGAGATTCGGCAAATCAAATATCTGAATAATATCGTTGAGCAAAGTCACCGGGCGATAAAATGGAAGATGCGAACAGCGTTAGGTTTTAAGTCTAATGCAGGTGCGGAGGCGACGATAGCGGGCGTTGAATTATGGCAAATGTTGAGGAAAGGCCAGCTGAAAAATG
>JABSPW010000241.1 GCA_013214285.1 Halioglobus sp.
TCTAGTCAGGTGCTCGGGCAGAGAAGTACACAACTATAGCGTTTAGCCGCGACGCTTTCTGATCATCTGATCCAGGGATGCCAATATGCTGGCCCGTCGCCAATCTGCTCCGCGGTAACGGATTAAACTCTGCCAACGTACCTTGGGGTATTCTGACCCACTCCAGCCCTCGTGCCACTGACATTCGTTTTACCGGAACAGCCGGAGACTTTCGAATCACCCTAGCCACGTTCAACGTTCCGATACCCTCTGCCTGCTGAATTAACTCTAAAAATGGCCCTAGGTTTGCATCTAATATTTGTCCACCCTGAACGCCAGATTATGGCGTAGATTTTGGTTTATCGCCGCGGAGTCGGTCAGATATGCCCGCCAACTAGATCAAGAAATTTGGGTTTTACCTAACGGCCTCTTTTGTTCAAAGAGTTTGGGCTGCCAGCCGCCAACAGTGATATCAATTGGCAGGAATCTATCCCTCCTCTGGCGGGTAAGCCGAAGAGAAGAAGCGGGTTTTATGGTTATGTATTTGCAGATCCGTGGAGACCGAATCCCCGATCACGGTAGGTTAGGGTTGGTCGGGTCGACATAAGTCTCGAGCTTCATGTCGTTAACTTGTTAGAACCACCGCAGGTTATGATTGGGTTCCTGGGTTCGAAGCGCTACAGCACGCTTTTTAATGCATCCAGCAGGTCATTGGGTGATTCGGTCATGAGTGTGTGCCCCGCTCCGGCCAGCACCCGAATATCGGGATCGGGAAGGGCCTGCAGCAGGTTTTGTGCACTGCGCACCGGCGTGAGCCTGTCTTGCTCGCCGAGAACGGCGAGTACCGGGCACTGCAGGGTAGCGGCGCGCTCGAGCCCCGCGGTGTAGTCGTTGCAGGCGGTCATGTCAGCGTTCAGTACGCCGGATCTGGAGCGCTCAAACAAGGCCAAGGTGCCGCCCACCATCCACATCCCGGGGTTGCTGTTACCGCCATATTGGTGCCGTTTGCTGTAGCCCCATTGGGTCAGCATGTCGAAGGCGTCGTGGTCATCGGATGCAGACGCATTCAGAATGGCGTCAGAGACGGGCATAGGTGACGTGGTGCCCACCAGTGCTGCGGCCCTGATCCGCTCGGGGTGACGTGCGGCGCAGTCCAGTGCCACCAGGCTTCCCAGACTATGCCCTGTAATGGCCGTCTGCTCAATCGCCAGGGTATCCAGAACTATTATCAGCCAGTCGGCCATGGCTTCAATGCTGGTGAGAGGCTCCCCTGCTGATCGGCCATGTCCGGGAAGATCGACACTGATGACATTGCGTCCATGCCGGGCAAAGTGCCTGGCCGGCAGTGTCCAAACCGTGTGGTCCATGCCGGAGCCATGTAGGAAGACCACGCTGGCCTTGCCGGGGTCTATCTCCCGGTAGTTGGTGTATACGTAGGTGTCCTTGCCAGCGACGTCAATTTTCACAGTGCAGCCTCCTTTGCCGCGGCTCTTTCGGCCGCACGCAAGCCCTGCTTCAGATCTGCTACCAGGTCGTCCACGTTCTCCAGTCCAATCGACAGCCGGATGGTGCCAGCAGTGATGCCGCCCGCCTTTAACGCCGCGTCGTTCATGCGATGGTGGGTGGTGCTGGCCGGATGGATGACCAGCGATTTGGCATCGCCGACATTAGCAAGATGTGAAAACAGGTCCAGCGCATCCACGAAGGCGATACCTGCTGAGCGTCCGCCCTTGAGGTTAAAGCTGAATACGGCCCCCGCGCCTCTTGGCAGCAGTTCACTGCACAGTGATTGGTGCGGATGGCCGGGCAGTTCCGGGTAACCTACTGCTTCCACCATAGGATGTTCCTGCAAAAAGGCTGTCACGATCCGGGTGTTCTCCACATGGCGCTGCATCCGCATCCCCAGAGTTTCGATTCCCTGCAGGATGTGAAATGCAGATGTGGGACTCATGCAGGCACCGAAGTCGCGCAGCCCTTCCTTTCGCGCCCGGGAGATGAAGGCGGCAGGGCCGAACTCCTCGGTGAATACCAGGTTGTGGAAACCCTCGTAGGGCTCACTCAGGGTTGGAAATTTGCCTGATGCATCCCAGTCAAATCGTCCACCGTCGACCAGAAGCCCACCAATGACGATGCCGTGCCCACTGAGGAATTTGGTGGCCGAATGCATCACCAGGTCGGCGCCCAGTTCCAACGGTTTCATCAGGTAGGGCGTGGTGAAGGTCGAATCGACCATTAACGGCAACCCCGCAGCGTGAGCAACGTCTGCCACGGTGGGTATGTCCAGGACGTCCAATCCCGGGTTCCCGAGGGTTTCGGCGAACACCAGGCGCGTCTGGGGTTGGATGGCAGCGCGGAAGGCTTCGGGATCTCCCGTGTCAACAAAGGTGGTCTCGATACCAAAGCGCGGAAGGGTGTAGGCAAGCAGGTTGTGCGTGCCGCCATACAGCGCGCTTGCGGCGACGATGTGTGAGCCCGCACCCATGAGCGTGACAATCGCCAGATGCAGTGCGGCCTGTCCGCTGGCCGTCGCGATGGCGCCGACTCCACCCTCCAATGCCGCGATGCGCTCCTCCAATACGGCATTAGTGGGGTTAGATAGGCGGGAATAGACGTGCCCCGTGCGTTCGATATTGAACAGTGAGGCGGCGTAGTCCGAATCCGGGAAAGTGAACGATGCCGTTTGGTAAATGGGGGTCGCACGTGCGCCCGTTGCCGGGTCCGGCTGCGCCCCCGCGTGGAGGGCTAGCGTATCGAGCCCCGGATATTTCGGTCCTGCCATCGGGCGTCTCCTCTTATTGACCTAGATACTGAACCCGCCGAGCTTGGTTTCCAGGTACTCCTCGATACCCTCGCGGGCCCCCTCACGCCCGAGCCCGCTCTCCTTCATGCCGCCGAACGGTGCCGCCGCGCTGGTGGGATTGATGTCGTTGATGCCGACGATGCCAAACTGCAGTCCCTCGAAAGTCCGCATGGCGCGGCTGAGGTTCTGGGTATAGACGTACGACGCCAGGCCATAGGTGGTGTCATTGGCCATGGCAAGTACATCGTCCTCGTCATCGAAAGCGATAACCGGCGCCACAGGGCCAAAGGTCTCTTCACGATCGATCAGCATGTCGGTGCTGATGCCGGCCAAGACCGTTGGCGCGTAGAAGTGGCCGCGGTCT
>JABSPW010000242.1 GCA_013214285.1 Halioglobus sp.
GCACATTCAGGAAGAATACTGTACTGGTGCGTTTTATGCAGCGGGCATGTCTGCCGGCGGCGACATGACTTCCGCGCTGCAATGCTTGCCTGATAGCCCGTTTGAGGCCTATGGGCCGGTGACCTATGCGTATTACAACGCACAGGAGTGCCGTCATGCGCCGTCGGCACCAATGCTCTACTTCCACGGCACCGATGATGTCGTGGTGCCTTTTGAGGGGTCGTCTGCCCCCTGGTTTGACCCCCCCGTGCCGCAGCTGATGGCCGACTGGGCGGCGCACAATGGCTGTAATGATATACCGCAAGAGGAGCGTGTGGCATATGACGTGCTGCGTTATACCTTTACGGCGTGCGACGCGCCGGTGAGCTGGTACCTGGTGGAAGGCGGTGGTCACACTTGGCCAGGGGCGGTGCCTCTGCCGGGGCTGGGCTATACCACACAGAGTATCAACGCGAGCGAATTAATCTGGCAACTGTTCTTTGACTCGTCCTGATCACGGTCGCGAGGAAACGGTGTAGTATGAGGGCGCATTGCCTGCATAGGCTGCGACTAACCAATCAGGCTGTGTTATTTGATCATGAGAGATGTCAGCAAAGCGCGCGCGTTTGAGTTCGGTCCCCTAACGCGGGGGACGTATATCGCACTGATTGCCCTACTGCCCGTGGTGCCGTTTATAGACAGCGCATGGGTAGTCCCCTATGGCCTGCTATTGGTGTTTCTTGGGTGCGGTGCACGACCCGTGTTGCAACACAGTGGTGCCTATCACGCGTGGACCAGTCTCGAGAACAGCCTCTTGCAGCGCTGGGACAGAAAATATCTGGCCCGGCGTCGCAGGGATATCGACCGTAGGGTCCGCGATGACAGGTATCGAAAGATGCGCTACCGCGATCCACGGCTGCCAAAACGGTGGTAATTCATGGGATAACAAGGGGTACGCGATCCAACGTGTGAAGGCTGCCGCTATCGCGCGAGCACCCGCGGAGGTTGGTCGGGTTTCGCATAGGCCATGCGCTTGAAACTCGTCGTGGTGTGATAGTGGTCCAGGCCACTGAGGGCGACGGTGCCTGCCGTGCGCAGGTCGACGGCACCCTCTGCCAGTAGGCTGTCTTCCGGCACACAGGCCAATACGATTTCGCCAATCACCAGATGGGTGCCATTGATAGCCAGTTCCTGGTGTTCTCGCAGCACCATACCAAGGCTGATGCCGCCTTCGGCCAGCAGCGGGGCTTTGAACCCGTCTCGCCAGCACGGGGTGAGCCCGACAGCCTGGAACTCGCTGACAGCGCGCTCGTAGCGGGCCGCCGTTTGATGTGCCGCCTCGACGATGGTGTCGGTTACGTGGTTAATGGAGTACGTGCCGGTGGCAAGAATATTGCTCAGCGTGTGGCGCTCGTCGCCGCCCGGGCGGATGATGAGGGCGAGCAGGGGCGGGTGGGACCCCAAGTGCACCGCTGAGCTCATAATGGCCAGGTTGGCACGCCCCTGCGCGTCTGCGGTGCCGACCAGATTGGCTGATTTGAACCCGGACAGCGCGTTGATGAATGCTGCTCGCGAGCGTGCAGGCATGGCCTCGATGGCCTCGGCATTGAATTCCCTAATCGGCTGCGTCATTGGAATAGCCTCTTGATCGGTGCATCGCTTGTCGCGACGCGCAGGTGTGAGGATGCGCGTCGAGGATGTGTGTGCCAGCAGTGGCGTGCGCAAGGAGTACGTTGCCAAGTGATCGGTCAGATCAGTACCACCGGACCAGGACTAATAGACCGAACCGCGCAGCCCCGCAGGCTGCATTGACGGCCTTGCCAGGCCCCGGGCCACCCGGTTCACGTCCTCGACTGGCGATCCCAAGGGAGCGCGTGCGATCAGGGTAGTAGCTCGTCTGACAAGCGTCGGCCACGTGCGCGCTGTGATGCGCTGATGACTGTCGTGACGAGGTTATGCGCGGGCAATCGAGTCAGCGTCAATAGCAGCAGCGGGATGGATAACAAGATCATGAGAATGACCGTTAGCGTGATCAACATCAGGTTTAGAATGCCCCAGTTCATCATAGTCCCTCCTGGCACTAGCCGTGATACAACTGCTGAGAACGAGATGCCTTACGGTGCCCCAGGCACCGCTAGTCGACACAACTGCCAAAAAACGGCGTGGGGTACCGGTGCGAGCCCGTATCCTCGTCCGCGGTGGCAGGTGCTGGACTTCCTTGTCCCTCCCTTGCTCCATCGATAATCGTACAGCAATATCTGTGCCGGTTAATCAAAATGGCTGAATTCACGCGGCCGCGGCAGTGCCAGCGCTCGGCTTTGCAAGAAACTTGTGCGGGGTATGCCCGTCGCTGGTGCGCCAGGAAGCGAGGGTGTTAGACTCAGGAACGGTCGCAGAAACCTGCAACTGGCAGCGGCTAGCCGGTTACTGTCGGCGTTTGCCCCGCGGGGCAGGCTGTCCGACGTGACAGTAAGGGCAAGCCACTATCGTTTACCTGGCTAAGAGGCTACCAAATATGAAATTATCTCATTGGGTGACGGCGGCAGCGACGATGCTAGCCGCCAATCTGTTGGTCGCGAGTGAAGCTGTAGTTGTTGACCGATCCATGTCTGAACAGGAAGTGCTGGATGCGCAGCAAGGCTGGTGCGACGCCTTGCTGGCGATTGGTCAGCGCTACTCCAGTGAGGGCCATGCCGCCGCCAAGGCCCTGGCCGGTCAGGTCATTGATGCGGCCTACGGATATCAGATGGGTGTCGTTCTCTTTAAGCCTACTCTCACGGTGAATCCGCAGACGTTCCGTACAACCCGGGCGGGCGCACTCTCGTATTTTGTAGGAGGGGACGCGTCGTTTCCCAAGGACGACGGTTTTGCACTCAAAGGCTGGAAAAGCTGTGACATCGACAACGCAGCCATCTTCATTGCCGGAGACAGCGCGACGACCTTAGGCAAAGTGCAGTTTACTGATGGCGATGGCAACAAGACATCAGTCGACAAAACGTGGGTGTTTGTCAAAGATGATCTGGGTTCGCTGCGCATTGTCGGCCACCATTCATCATTGGAGCACCAGGGCGAGTAAAAAAGGCTTGCTGGGCGGGCAGGCAAACTGAACGAATCAGGCCAGGGCGATCAATTGGCTGGCGACGCA
>JABSPW010000243.1 GCA_013214285.1 Halioglobus sp.
CTTGCAGCACCTGCACGTCGGGCACCAATACGCGAACGGGATGACCCTCCCAAGTCAGCGCAGCAGGAAATTGCGTGGGACGCTGCCAGGACAAGGTCAGCCTCGCATCGACATCACGTGCGAGGCGCAGCAGGAACGTTCCTCCGTAGCGCTCGCCAAATACTACCCGTGCCTTCCACACGAAGCCGGCTTGATTACCTTGGAAAAATGACGATTCCAGCTCCACGTCGGTGTCCCTGGCGCCAAAACCCAGCTCGCCATCCGACAGATTGACGACTGTCGCTTCAAGGCTCTCACGCAGGAAATTACTCACACTGCGCATTTGATCTGTGCGGGCGCTGACCGTCTGCAAAGCTACCTGCGTGGCGCCAAAGGCGCGCAGTGCCGCCAGCACTGTCGTCATTAACAGCGACAAAATGGCCAATGCCACCATCGCCTCCACCAGGGTGAAACCGCGCGCGGCTGCCTGTCGCAGGACGGGCGAGGTACTCGCCGCAAGGTCGCTCATTGCGGGATAATTCCGTGCACGACGGAATGCAGCACCACCGACCGGTTGTTCTGCCCATCCTCCCAGTTGACCGCCACCTCGATACGGTGCAGCGCACCCCGCAGCATGGCGTCACCACTGACGGTAACGGGCGCCGTTGTAGCACGCCACGAAAACCCACCTTGCGTTTCGCCAGCGGCATCCACTCCCCGCAGCGGCACAGCGGCGTTTATCGCCAGCAGCGAGCGCGCTAGTTCCACCGCATAGGCATACTGTTCATCGGTGCGGACATTACGACTGGCGCCACCAGTGGCTTGATACAAGACAGTGAGAGACAGCGACAGAATAGACATCGCAACCACCATTTCCAGCAGCGAAAAACCGCTACAGCGCTGACTCCTAATTGAGCGCATAGTCCTCCTGCGTGATGCCGCCGATCAACCAGTCCACCACAACCCGCACGCCGGCGCGGCCCGGCAAAACCAGACTGATTTCACCACCACTGGACCCCCCTTCAGGATAAAACCGAATAACACCGCTGTCTGCTGTATTCAATGCCGCCCCGGAGCTGATCGAGAGACCCAGGTCGGCGGGCAGGCGCGTCACTGCGCCTTGCAAGCTCACCTCCTTCGTTCGCGGATTGATCGTCACATCCCGCACCGCGCCGTCCCGTACCGCTTTGTGGCGCGCCGATGACAACACCGCCACGAGGTCAGCGACCGCCGCACGGTATTGCATGGACGCATAAAACCGCGCCCCGGCGGGGACACTGACCGCCGCGAGCAGCCCGACAATGGCCAATGCAATCATTACCTCGAGCAAGGTGAAGCCGCGATTACGCATTACGCAGTCTCAACACCTCACTACTGCCAGTTACCCACATCGCTGTCTTCCCCCTCTCCCCCGGGCGACCCATCCTGCCCCAGGGAGAAGATATCTATCTCCGATTGCTCCCCCGGATACCGGTACTGGTACTCATTATTCCAGGGGTCGAGCGGCAGCGTGGACTTCTTCAGGTAAGGACCGTTCCACCCGATGACACCCGGTGGCTTTTGTACCAGAACGAGTAGGCCCTGCTCCGTTGTGGGGTAGCGTCCCACATCCAGTTTGTACAGTTCCAACGACTGCTCCAGGTCCTTGATCTGCAGCGCAGCCGTATCGGTTTTTGCACCACCGAGACGGTTCAGCACCTGCGGGCCCACAAGGCCCATCAACAAACCGAGGATGGCCAGTACGACCAGGAGCTCCACAAGGGTGAAACCGCCCTGCTGTGCTGCGCCTGGGTGGTAAATATACCGTGTCTTCATCTTGTCCTCATTTCAGCACTTGGCCGCTTGACACTGTGTCCATCTTTACATCGCCAGATCATTGACAGAGAGAATACCCATTAGGATGGCAATAATGATAAGGCCAATAATAAAACCCATGCCCAATATCAGCACGGGTTCCAGCACGGTCAACCCGCGTTTCACACTGGACTGCACATTGCTGTCAAACACGTCTGCCAATTCCAGCATCATGTCGTCAAGACTGCCCGATTCCTCACCCACGCGGATCATCTGGATCACCATGGGTGTAAACATCTTCGTCTCCTCGAGTGCAACGGACATGCGGCTACCCGCCTTGACCGCGGGGGGCAGAACCTGCAGAGATTGGCGAATACGTGTATTGCCCACCGTGTCGATGGCAATGGAAATCGCTTTCAGCAGTGACACACCATTACCCATCAATGTACCCGCCGTACGGGCAAATTTAGCCACCTCATACTCAAACACCGAGTGGCCCACCAGGGGCAGCCGCAGCACTCGCTTATGCAAGGCACTGCGGCCCCGGTCAGTGCCCGACCAACGACGCAGATAAAGCAGCAACGCTGCGACCGAGCAGGCGGCAAACAACCCGTAGCGCTCGATGAACCCGGCACCACTGATCACAGCCTGGGTCATTAAGGGCAGTGCATCCCCCATATCGTCAAATAGCAATTCGAACTGTGGCACCACGAAGCCGAGCATTAGCACCACCGACAACAGTGATACCACTGCCAATATGGCGGGATAGATGAGAGCGGATATGACAGCATCGCGGTTGGCCTTGGCTTTTTCCAGATGTTCGACCAGGCGCGCCAACACCTCGGACAGCTGCCCACTTGCCTCACCGGCACGAACCATATTGATGTACAACGCACCGAACACCGCCTCACGGGGCTGCAGCGCCTGACTCAGGGACGTACCACCTTTGACAGACGCGAGTAGCTCGCCGAGCAGTGCCCCCACCTGTGGTCTGGCAGCCATATCAATCAATACTTTCAAAGCGCGATCGAGGGGTAAACCGGCGCGCAACAGCACCGACAATTCACTGGTGAAAGACAGAATGTCCTGGCGCCCCAGCGTTTTACCCCTCGCCGCGGCGCCCTTTGTGGACGCCGATTTATCGCCCGGCTCCACCTTGAGTAGTGTGAGTCCCTGGGCGCGTAACTGCCTGGAGGCCAGCTCCACACCGGAGGCCTCGACCATACCTGCGCAGGTTTTGCCGTCGCGTCCGATTGCCTTGTAAGAGAAGTTGGGCATCCGCAGGCTAAACCGACACGACGTCCGCGTCAGTGGCGCTGACATGCAA
>JABSPW010000244.1 GCA_013214285.1 Halioglobus sp.
CGGTACTGCCTGAGCGCCTCTGTTCGAGAGGCTGGATGTTTGTAAGGAGTTTATAATAAATAAGTTGAAAAGTTAGCGATCTATGGATGGGCGATTTTCATAATTCCATTCACCATGAAACTTCTCTTTGTATAGGTTTATGCTTTGTAGTTCTTTATCGCTTACTTTAATTCCGGCCTGATAGGCGTTTTCATCAAGGGTTGCTTTAATTTCCAACCCCGACTTTGTTCTAGTATTTCCGATCAACTGGACAACAACTTCCCTTGATAGCAAAGGCCGTCCTCGCCAGTTCTCAGTAATATGACAGAACATACGATGTTCAATCTTGTTCCACTTGCTTGTTACGGGAGGAAAGTGACGAACTTGTATCCCACATTCGTCACCCTTTCAACCAGGTTTTTCGGGTATTATTGTATCGCATTTGTACTGGGGATCAATGAACACGGTAGAATCAAGTCCCATTGCGATGAGAAAGGCCATGGGTCTTTCTCCCGGAGCGCGCAACAGGGATCTTCGGTGGCCAATTCGGGCAACCATAATCCCGACGACAGCCGTGCTCATCATAAACGCTGTTGGTTTATCGGTTACCCTGTTAGCCCATCCTGGTAGAAGCGTTCCAGTGTTTTGAACATAGGCCCGCATGGAACGTTCCATAAGTCTCCAAATCATAAGCGCGATAATCAACACCATTCCCAAAGCGTCAATACGTGAGGGAGTCTTTAGGAAAACATCGTTGACCACGAGTGGATCTTTAAGGAAAGCAAAATCGCTTTCTACGCCGTACTGACCTTTGTATGTCTTGAGCACAGCAACACTATCCATTGCTCCCTCACCCTCAATGGGTACGTTCGAGAGGAGTACGAAGCAACCCGCCAACTCTCTAAGTCTTTGCACTTCTGCAGTATTCTCTGTGACTTCGCATACGAGTTTGTACCTTGTTCTAGTGGGTGCAGGACCCTTCTTAGGCGGACGACCACGTTTACGAACTTGCTCTGAACATACTGAGGCTTTGACATTATGTAAGTCCTCGGAAAGTTTTTCAGCTCGTTGTGCTGAGGCCTTGGCATCTGCCTGACAGGCATAGAACTCGGGGATCTTCTTGAGTGCTTTGGTTATAGACTTTGTCGATTTCGCAATAAGTTTATCGTACTTCTTCTGACGGCGTTTATCATGCGAGCTTGAATGGATTACCACCGCCCTGTAAGTCTTTTCGTAAAGTGTTACGGAAGTTTCGAAGGACTTGTATTGCGCACAAGGCCTTTGAGCTTTGGTGAGCGTCTCTGATAAGCATCCAATAGGGGCCCACTGCCCTGAGTGAACTGCAGTACGAATGGCCCGCTCGCATTCGTTATAGTTAGCCGGCAGACGCGAGACGAAAAGATTCGGTTCTACAGCTTCCAGGTTAGGCTTTGTCACCATAGCAGAGTCAGCTACATAGACAAACGCACCGGGCCCTAAACCATGCTTGGCCATGATTGAACTGATTCGTGACAAGATCTCATTGTTCGTGTTCTTATCCGAGGCATTTCCGTCGCGGGTACGCCCAAAAATAGGAACGCCGCGCTCAACACACAACAGCTCGGTCATAAACTGCTTCAAATCCGGCCGATGATCTTTACTGTGCCCCCAGGTAATCACCGAGCCCGGTGCAGGCGTGTCGGTTTCACACGCACGGTAATCCCCCCACAAACTTGTCGATGTCGTATCATAGCTCGGTACACTCGTATCGAGTTTGAATGCTGCGGTTGCACGAGCACCTAACTGCGTGATAATTTTTGTTGGGCCGGCCTCAAAAATCGCATCGAGCGATCGTCCGATATTGATATCGCTAAATGCACACGCGGGAAGATCTTCTCCTAGAAGCAATTCAATATCCTCTGCAGCTAAAAAATCTTTGAGCCTATACAGAGGTGACCTTCCTGATAGCGTGTCGAGCACCATCGCCTGAACAACAACCCCAGCGCTTAGCTGCATTTCAGACGAAACTATATTATTTATCACGTCTACTAAGCCAAGCCGCCGACAAAATGCCGCAGCCGCAGGAAGATGGCCATGGGTAAAAATTTCCATGCCCTCTAAGGCTTTCAGTTCTGCTGGTGGCGAATCAATCTTCATAAGCATCCTCCTTCATCAGTGCTAGGTTAATCGTTGTGATCCGATCGACGATTTCACAAAGTCTACTATATTCACGTAGCCCCGATTTAGCAGCTGCGACTTGTGAGTTTGGCAAATATTTTTGTCGTTGCCGTCGATGTTCACGGACAACCAGATAGTGACGAGGGCCATGGCGTTCCCCTCGATGGCATCGACAGTTTGCTCGAGAACATACGGAAAAGCGCTCTACCCAAGAGCCATGCAGCATATGTGAAAGCGTACCAAGTTCGGCAAGAAACTGAGCACGTTCTTTCAGCAGTTTTTTCACGATTTTATTTGACATGTTTAATGTATAGCGTATATAAGAAACGCTATACAAGTAAAAAACACCTTTTCCATATATAATTCAATGAAAGCAAAGAACCGGTAATTTCAGAGGCCTGAGAGACTCTCAGCACTCAAATCGAGCGCAGAGGCCAAAATAAATCACTCAAATATTGGCCCTAAAGGGTGATGAATGTGAGATGAAAACCCCGATTCTGTGATTTTTACGTTCTCAGCGGTAAAAGCAGCAGGGCCTGAATCCCTGCATTGAACTGAAGAGTCAACGCGGAGCACACAAAAGGGTCAATTTTTGTAACTACTCACATCAGCTAATGAGTCTCGCGCAAAGCCGCAAAGAAGGTTGATGGATTCACAAGCAAATGAAATGGCTATCATGGAAGAATCGGCTTTTGTTGCATAGCCATTTGCAAGGGCTCAAAAACACCTTGTTGCTGCTTGATACAGGTGGAGATGTAAGAACGGATGGTCGCAAAAAGTTCAGCTCCTTTCCAAGAACGAAAACAGCCCGAAACTTTCTGTTTAACCTTAGCCATACGCACATCTTGTTCGGCTTGATTATTGGTGAAAGGCACATTTGGATCGTCGAGGTATGCCAAAGCACTGTCTCGATGCTTATCTAATCGCTCTAGCAAATTTAATTCCTTAGG
>JABSPW010000245.1 GCA_013214285.1 Halioglobus sp.
CGGTAGGATTTCGTACTTGTTTGAGATGTCATCTGCCAATGACTGATACCGCTCTGCCCGCACTGTGGTCAGCCAGTTGTCACCGAGGTAATCGAGCTGCCCTAACTGCAACAAATTGGTTGTGCGTACCGCGTCGATATTCGCGGTTTCCAAGTCTTGAATGTAGTCGACATCGCTCGCCTTGCTATAGTCGATCCTGGAGCGCCAGCGCTGGTTGAACAAGCCGTTTTGTCGCAACACGGCCAGCCAGCGGTCTGAACTGTCTTCCGGCTTCTGGCTGTTGAACTTGTCATCGTCCGGCAGATAGGCGCCACCAGCAAACCAGTCCCCGACGACAGGGTTTAGATAGCGCAACTGGAGCTGGTGGTCCAGGCCGCGCTCTTCAATATAGCGGGGTGTGTAGGTTGCATCGTAATTGGGTGCTAGATTGAGATATAGGGGGACGTTTACGTCCAGCCCGCCGCTGTCATCATTGCCCCAGGATGGCCATAGGAAGCCGCTGCGACGGCGGTCGTCAAGCGGGATGCGCAACCAGGGGGTATAAAACACAGGGACACCTTCCATTTCGAGCTGGGCGTCGTACAAGGTAGCGAGCCCTTCTTCCAGATCGATATCCATGTCGTCAGACAGTATCATCCAGTCATTGTTCCCGGGCGCGCAATAAGTCAGCTTGCCGTTGTGTACATGAATCAGTCCGTTGGGCTCCCGCTCAAGGATATCTGCCGTGCCGCGCATGTGTTCATCGTGGAAGATGAACTCGCCATTGAAGACGCTGGCCTCGCCAGTCTGCGACCAGACCTGCGCGCTCTCGCCCAGCAGCAGCACGCCGGGTTCACGCAGGGTAATATTGCCGCTGAGGATAGTTGCCTCGTCTTCCCGGTCAATCACTACCTTATTGGCGCGCATATGGCGTTCGCCCTGAACAGCGCTGGCCTTGCCGATAAGGATGACTTCATTACCTTTCATCCAGGAACTGTCAGCATCTGCATTGATGGTCGTATCTGAGTTGGCTCTGCTGGCGGAGAATCCCGCTAGGGGGTCGATATAGCGCCCACCGCAGTTGATGCACTCGCGATTTATGAGTGCTGCCGGCAACGCCTCCAATGGCCACCAGTCGAGGCGTTCGAATGCCGAAGGGTTAACCTGCTCACACTGCCAGTTGGCATCATCGCCGTTGGCGAGGCAGTCTGTTGCCTTGTTATCCTGTGCCGACAAAGTCAATGCAGGGACCAAGGTAAGTGCTGCCAGGCAGAGCATTAGGGCGACGCGGGGCAGTGTCTTTCGAGGTCGTGCGTGGGCTGGATTCATCAGAGGCAAGTATACTTGCGAGCGAAGGGCGGAGTCTAAAGTATCGTCGCGAGCTTGTCCGTCGAAATTTGGACCAGGAGTGCTAATGTCACAACGACCGGAACCGGCCACACGCTTGCCCTGGGCGCTCTCGGCGCTGGGTGAAACAAGCGGTGCTGTATTGCCGACACTCACCGCGGTCTCTGAGGATGCCAGCGCTCGGCGCTATTTTCGCTTCCATCAGGGTGGGCAAAACCATGTTTTGGTGGATGCGCCACCGACCACCGAGAAGAATAGGGAGTTCCTGGCGGTCCGCGCCCTGTTGGCGCAGCAGGGGATTCGTGTCCCCGCCCTGCGGGCGGCCGATCTGGAGCAGGGCTACCTGCTGTTGGAGGATCTTGGTGATCGCCTCTTGCTGTCCGAACTCAGTGGTCGATCGGCAGATCGTTATTATGGGCAGGCCTTTGGTCTTTTGCTGCAAATGGCGGCCATCGATACTCGGGGGGCAGGCCTTAAGTGCTATGACCGCGCCCTATTGGAGGAGGAACTGAGTCGGTTCCAACGTTGGTTTGTGGTCGGTCTGCTTGACCATGCGTTGACCGATTCAGAAGAGGATTTGCTGAAAGCGGTGAGTGAGCTGCTGGTAACTGGCGCGCTGGCGCAACCGCATGCCCTGGTGCACCGTGACTTCCATAGTCGCAACCTGATGCTGGTCGATCGGGACGATATGGCAATTATCGATTTCCAGGACGCGGTGATCGGTCCAGTCACCTATGACCTGGTATCCCTGCTGCGTGATTGCTATATCTATTGGCCGCCAGCGAGAGTGCGACAGTGGGCGCTGAACTACCACGGGTTGCTGCAATCCAGGAGCTTGCTGCAAGGGGTTGACCGCGACGAGTTCCTGCGCTGGTTTGACTGGATGGGGCTGCAGCGGCATATGAAAGTGCTGGGCAATTTTGCGCGACTGCACTTGCGTGACGGCAAGTCCGGTTATTTAGGTGATCTGCCCTTGGTGCTGCGCTATGTACAAGAGGTCCTTGGATACTACAAGTCCGAACCTGTGTTGGCGGATTTGGGCGATTGGTTTGGCGTTTGTCTGTCGCCGCTGATTGCGCAGCAGCATTGGAGCGATGGGCAGTGAAAGCCATGATTCTCGCGGCTGGGCGAGGCGAGCGCATGCGCCCCCTAACCGATCACACACCAAAACCGCTGTTGCCGGTGGCCGGCGTACCCCTTATCGAGCACCATATCCGACGTCTGGCTCGGGCCGGCCTGTGCGACATCGTCGTCAATGTGGCCCATCTTGGCCAGCAGATTGTCGACTACTGTGGCGACGGCGATCAATGGGGCGTCACTATTCATTACTCTCTGGAAGATACTGCGCTGGAGACCGCCGGCGGCATTATTGCGGCCCTGCCGCTGCTGGGTGGGGCGCCATTTCTCGTGGTCAACGGCGATGTATGGACTGATTATCCCTTCGAGCGTCTAACGGGGCTGACGCTGAGGTCGGGTGAATGTGCGCACCTGGTCATGATTCGCAACCCACCGTACCATCCGGCAGGTGATTTTCAGCTCGATGAGGAGGGCTGGGTGCGAGCGCGCAACGTTGGAACAGGGTGGACCTACGCGGGGCTGGGTGTGTATACCGCGGCGTTTTTCAACGGTGCCACAGCCGGGAAGTTAGCGCTGAGACCGCTGCTTGATGCGAATATTGAAGCAGTGGC
>JABSPW010000246.1 GCA_013214285.1 Halioglobus sp.
AAACGATTTACGCTCTAACTTCACCTTTGGCGCGGTCGAGGTCGACAACCCCGACTTCGTCGCTAGTGACGCCTACAGGGGCAGGCCCCAGGTGGCGCTGCGCAGTTCACGGCTGTCCGTGTTTTCCGCAAAGGTCATGTGGAACAGGTGCGGCATACACACCGCGCCGGCGAAGAAGATCAGTAACAGGGCCCGACCGTCATTACCACTGATGGGTTGGGCGAGAATTTCGCTGACCTTCGGATTCTCCAACAGCCACTGTTCCATGTTGTCGAAGCCACCAAAGACGGTATAAACGGCGGTTAAAAATAGCGCTGTCATAGCAACTAGCTTGACGACTGACTCAAACGCAATCGCGGTGACTAGACCGGTATTGCGGTCCTTTGACGAGACATGGCGCGTGCCGAACAGGATGGAAAACACTGTAATGATGATGACAAAGACCAAGGCCAGTCCGGCTTCGCCACCGCCCAGCGAAGGCGCCGCATTGCCGCGCGAGAGGATGTCGATGCTCTTCGCGACAGCCTGTATTTGCAGCGCCAGTAGCGGCAGCAAGGTGATGCACATGGCTAGCGTGACAGCCGCCCCAACCCAGGAGCTGCGGTAGCGAAACGTGAGCACGTCCGCCATCGAGGCCAGCTGGTGCAACCGACAGAGGCGTAACAGGGGCATGAGCAGCACTGTGGCGAGGACGAACATCAAGACCACGCCAAGGTAGTAAAGCAGAAAGTTGTAGCCGTATTCCTGGGCCAGCGCGAATGCGCCGTTGCTTGCCATGGCACCGGCAAATACTCCCAGCGCCAGCACATACACGGCGGGGTGGCGCGTAATGCGTTCTGGAATGATGCCCCGATCGGCGAGCAGAGCGACGGCGAATAGGATGGACAGGTACGCAATAATGAACAGCAGTATCTGCGCGAGGCTAAAGCTCATCCGGGTACCTAGAGCGTTGGTTCCAGTACGCCGCTGCCACGACCAGTAGCCAGAACTGGTAGGGTCGGTACCAATCAGCCTGGGAATTGATGATCCAGCTCTCGATGGCGGGGAAAAAGATCAAGAAGGCGCCGACGACCAGCAAGAGCAGACGGTTGATGTACATGCCGATACCCCCAGTCTAACCCGGTGATGTTGTAACCTATCGATAGTACTTAAGCTGCACTGGTCGGTAAAGTTCAGCGCGAAAGGCTATCTATTGTGATTGCCATGCGGGCAGGGACGCGGGCCAGCGACCAGTGCAGCGTCGCCCAGCGCAGCAGTTCTTCGGCGGTGTGGAGGCTGGATGGTGGCTGCGGCTGGTCGAGAAAGCGCAGCGCCAGGCGCAGGTTGTCCACTGCTGTATGGTTTTGCAGGGCCGGCGCCCGGGTCTGCTTGCTGAACTTATTGCCATCAGGATGGGTGATGACTGGCATATGACTGTACTGTGGTGTGGACAGTCCCAGGCACTGCTGCAGGTAGACTTGGCGCGCGGTGGAGTCGAGCAGATCGGAACCGCGCACGATGTGTGTGATGCCCTGAGCAGCGTCGTCGACTACTACCGCCAGTTGGTAGGCGTAAAGACCATCCTTGCGCCTTAGGATAAAGTCTTGCAGCGTGCTGCCCAGGTCTACCTTTTGCGGGCCCCATCTTGCGTCAGCGAAAACTATGCTGCACTCGGTGGGCACATCGATGCGCAGCGACTGTGTGCCATTGATAGCGGCCTGCCGGGTGCGACACGCCCCCTGACAAAAGCCGGTGCGGCGCAAGCTGGTGCGGCTGCAATCGCAGGCGAATAGCAAGCCGGCCTGCCTCAGAGTAGTCAGTGCCAGCGCATAGGCCTCACTGCGGCTGGCTTGATACAAGACGTCCTCATCCCAGCACAGGCCGTGTAGCTGCAGGCTGTTCAAGATGCTCTGCGCTGCGCCGATTTCTTCGCGGGGCGGGTCGAGGTCCTCCATGCGCACTAGCCATGTACCCTGATGGTGGCGTGCATCAAGATAACTGGCGACAGCGGCAATGAGCGACCCCAGGTGCATGGGGCCGCTTGGAGAGGGAGCAAATCGTCCCCGGTATGCGGTGTTTTCGCGGGGCACAGACCCAGTGGGCTTAACCCAGTTCCTGTTTCTCTTTGATCTCGGCGAGGGTCTTACAATCGATACATTGGGTAGCCGTGGGCCGGGCTTCCAGGCGTTGGATGCCAATTTCCACGCCGCAGGCCTCGCAGTAACCGTAGTCGTTCTGCTCGATCAACTCCATCGTTGCGTCGATCTTTTTGATCAGCTTGCGCTCCCGGTCGCGTGTGCGCAACTCCAGACTGAATTCTTCTTCCTGGGTGGCGCGGTCGGCAGGGTCTGGAAAGTTCGCCGCCTCGTCTTTCATATGGGTGACGGTGCGGTCGACTTCCTGCATGAGCTCCGCTTTCCAATTGAGCAACATGGTGCTGAAGTGGTTGAGCTGAGCATCATTCATATACTTTTCACCGCGTCTGGCTTTGTACGGTTCAAAATCCTGAAACTCGGGGCCACTGCCCTTGCGAACGCGGGGTGTTTTGCGCGGGGGTTTCTTCGCGACGGGTCTTTTCCTGGCGGGTGGCGGCTTTTTCTGAACGGGCGCTTTTTTCGCGGCTGGGTATTTTTTCCTGGCTATTGCCTGTGGTTTGGTGGCCGCTTTTTTCTTTGCCGGTGCTTTTTTCTTTGCCGGTGCTTTTTTCTTTGCCGGTGCTTTTTTCTTTGCCGGTGCTTTTTTCTTGACGGGTGCTGTCTTCCTGGTAGCGGCCTTCTTTTTCGGTGCCGCTTTCGTACCTGTCTTTGCTTTCGCTCGTGGCATGGCTATCGTCCCATACGACTCTGGTATATCAGCTTTAATTGCCGGTCCCTTGGGGGGCCGAAATTCCAAGGGCGCAGAAGCTACCAGATTAGTACCAGCGGCGCCACCCTTTTCAGTCCGCTATTGTGGTACTCGGGGCGGCTTTCGATCGGGCACCTGGCCGCTTGGGCAAGGCCGCACGAATAAACCG
>JABSPW010000022.1 GCA_013214285.1 Halioglobus sp.
CCGGGACCTATTTCGCCTACCAAGGCATTGACCTACTACCCGATGTGGTGACCACCGCAAAGGGGCTTGGCAACGGTGTGCCGATCGGCGCCTGCCTGGCCCAGGGCAGCGCTGCGCGGCTCTTGGGTGCAGGACAGCACGGGTCTACTTTTGGCGGCAACCCGCTGGCCTGCTGCGCCGGCCTCGCCGTTATAGAGACCATAGAAAAGGATAGGCTCTGTGATAATGCGGTGCGCATGGGCCAGGTCATCACCGCTACCCTGCGCTCGGAACTGGCAGAAAGCCCGCGTGTCAAGGAGATCCGGGGTCAGGGCCTGATGTTGGGCATCGAGTTGAACAAAGACTGTGGCGAACTCGCAGAGCGCGGCTTGGCTGCGGACTTGCTGATCAACGTCGCCGGCGGTAATACCGTGCGCCTGCTACCACCGCTTATCATCAACGCCCAGGAAGCACGGGCTTTGGCGGTCGGTGTCGCCGACCTGATCCGCAGCTTTCACTGACCTGCTGGAACCCGGGACTGCTCATGTCGGACACGCGGCATTTTTTGACCCTGCTGGATTTCAGCCCCTCCGAGCTAATGCAACTGCTAGACCGCGCAGCTGAAATGAAGCGGGAACACCGGGCCGGAAAGGACCTGCGGGACTTCCCCGGGGTGACACTGGCGATGATTTTCGCCAAATCCTCGACGCGCACCCGCGTGTCCTTTGAAGCGGGCATGAGTCAACTCGGTGGCCAAGCGCTGTTCCTGTCGCCGGAAGACACCCAGCTGGGCCGAGGCGAACCGGTGGAAGATAGCGCTCGGGTGATCTCCTCCATGGTGGACATTGTCATGATCCGCACCTACGAGCAAGACATTGTCGAACGCTTCGCTGCCAACTCCGCAGTCCCGGTAATCAACGGGCTGACCGATGACTACCATCCCTGCCAACTGCTGGCGGACATGCAGACCTGGTATGAACACCGGGGCAGCATTGCCGGCAGGCGAGTGTGCTGGGTCGGGGACGGCAATAACATGTGCCAGTCGTATATCAACGCCGCCCGACAGTTTGATTTCGAACTGCGCATTGCCTGCCCACCGGGGTTTGAGCCCGACCAGGCACTGCTTGCAGCCAACGCCGACCGGGTCAGCATCGAGCACGACCCTGCCAGCGCTGCGAGAGGCGCGGACCTGCTCGTTACCGACGTGTGGGCCTCGATGGGACAAGAGAGTGAGCAGGGAGAACGGGCGCAGCTTTTCGCGCCCTACCAGCTGAATACCGAACTGAAGAGCCATGCCGCTGGCGACGCCCTGTACATGCACTGCTTGCCGGCCCACCGGGGCGAGGAGATCAGCGCTGAACTCATGGAAGCGCAAGACACCGTGATATGGGAAGAAGCGGAAAACCGACTGCACGCCCAGAAGGCTCTTATGGAGGCGCTGTTACTCGCTAACCGCCAATAGCGGCGGACTGCAGGAGGGCGGCAAGCAGCACATCATAATTTTGCGGAATAGCAACAAAGATCTTTATAATAATTAATTCGTTGAATGTAAAAATTCCACCGTTTTGCTGCAAACACAACAGAGCTGCAAGCAAATCAATGCCTGCACGGTTAGCGGCCACCCGCACAGCCCCCCATCAACACCTTATCCACAACATAAACCCAGCATCATGCCCTTGCATTGCGTGTTGAGCCGCATTATCTTGTAGTTGAGTGAAGCACATACCCCTATATATAGGGGAAAGCGGCTAAAAAACGATCAAAAAACTCACTATCTGGCCGCAATAGCAGGGACTGCTCTATCCCGACGACCGCCGGGGGGAATTACATCCCCTGCAGGGCAGCCTGTCGCGGCATTCGTTTCCCTGCGGACAATAACCAGAGCGCGGGCACTTCGGAGAAAATATGCAGACAGAGAGCAACCCCGGCGGCACGGCCGCCGAAGCGACCACACCACTCCAGGACGCAGCTGCCATCAGCAGCGCCATCGCTGCCACCGCGCCAGGCCAGCTCAGGGTCATTAAACGCAATGGCACCGTTGTCCCCTTCGAGGCCAGCAAGATTGCAGTCGCTATCACCAAGGCCTTTCTCGCGGTGGAGGGCGGCACCGCGGCAGCCTCCAGTCGGATTCACGAAACCGTCGACAAGCTCACACAAATGGTCGGCACTACTTTCAACCGCCGCATGCCCTCCGGCGGCACCATCCATATCGAGGACATCCAAGACCAGGTGGAACTGGCACTGATGCGTTCCGGGGAGCACAAAGTAGCCAGGGACTACGTGATCTACCGCGAACAGCAGGCACAAAAACGCGCCGCCAAGCTGGCCCTGTCCCCTGCCACCCAAGAGGCCGCCGCAAACATATCCGTGGTTTTGGCGGACGGCAGCCGGACACCGTTGAACATTGACCGTCTGCACACCATTGTCAGTGAGGCCTGCGTCAATTTGTCCGATGTCAGCGAATCGGAAATTCTCGACGAAGCCCTGAAGAACCTTTACGACGGGGTCACCCAAGCTGAACTGAGTACCTCACTGGTAATCACGGCGCGCACCCTGATCGAACAAGAACCCAATTACACTTTTGTGGCCGCCCGTCTGCTTTGCGACAATCTGCGCAGCGAGGCGCTGGGTTTTTTGGGTGTCGCAAGTAGCGCCACCCAACACGATATGAGCACGCTCTACGCAAAAGCCCTGAATGCCTACGTGGCGAAAGGTATCGAGCGGGAACTGCTGGCACCAGAGCTGCAGACTTTTGACCTGCAACGTCTGGGCGAGGCACTGCTGCCGGAGCGCGACCTGCAGTTCACCTACCTTGGTCTGCAGACGCTGTATGACCGCTACTTCATCCACTCAGATGACACGCGTATCGAGCTACCGCAAATATTTTTCATGCGCGTGGCGATGGGGCTAGCTATCAAGGAGACTGACAAGAACGCCCGAGCGATCGAGTTCTACGAGTTGTTATCTTCCTTCGATTATATGAGTTCCACACCGACCCTGTTCAACGCCGGCACCCTGCGCCCACAGTTGTCCTCCTGCTACCTCACTACAGTACCGGATGACCTGCACGGCATCTACGGTGCAATCCAGGACAACGCCATGTTGTCAAAATTCGCCGGGGGACTCGGGAACGACTGGACGCCCGTGCGCGCTCTGGGCGCCTACATCAAAGGCACTAATGGTAAATCACAAGGTGTGGTGCCTTTTCTAAAGGTGGTCAATGATACTGCCGTCGCGGTGAACCAGGGCGGTAAGCGCAAGGGCGCTGTCTGCGCCTACCTGGAGACCTGGCACCTGGATATCGAGGAATTCGTCGAGTTGCGCAAGAACACCGGCGACGACAGGCGGCGCACCCACGATATGAACACGGCCAACTGGATCCCCGACCTGTTCATGAAGCGGGTCTTCGAAGACGGCGACTGGACACTGTTCTCACCCAACGACACACCGGACTTGCACGACCTTTACGGCAAAGCCTTTGAGGAACGCTATACCCACTATGAAAAAATGGCCCGCAGCGGCGATCTGAAGCTCTACAAGACCGTCAAGGCGCAGAATCTGTGGCGCAAAATGCTGGGTATGCTGTTTGAAACAGGCCACCCCTGGATGACCTTCAAGGATCCCTGCAATCTCCGCTCGCCACAACAACACGTGGGCGTAGTGCACTCGTCCAACCTTTGTACAGAGATCACGCTGAACACCAACAAAGATGAGATCGCAGTATGCAACCTGGGTTCGGTCAACTTACCTCAGCACATCGACGACAACGGTCTGGATCATGACAAGCTGCAGAAGACCGTGCGTACGGCGGTGCGGATGCTCGACAACGTCATCGATATCAACTATTACTCGGTAGATACAGCGGAAAACTCCAACTTGCTGCATCGTCCCGTGGGCCTCGGACTGATGGGCTTTCAGGACGCCCTATACAAGCAGCATATCGCCTATAGCTCCGCAGGCGCAGTGGACTTCGCCGACCGCTCTATGGAGGCGATAAGTTACTTCGCTATCCAGGCCTCTAGCGAACTGGCAGCAGAGCGCGGTACTTACTCCAGTTACGACGGCTCACTCTGGAGCCAAGGAATACTCCCTGTCGATTCTCTCGACCGATTGATCGCCGAGCGCGGCGAGGACTACATACAGGTTGACAAGTCCAGGACCCTGGACTGGGATAGCCTGAAAGATACCGTCAAGGCCCGGGGTATGCGCAACTCCAATGTTATGGCCATCGCGCCTACGGCAACCATCGCCAACATCACAGGGGTATCACAATCTATAGAGCCCACCTACCAGAACCTGTATGTGAAATCCAACCTGTCTGGTGAATTCACCGTGGTCAATCCGTACCTGGTCAACGACCTGAAAGCCAATGGCTTGTGGGACGCAGTGATGGTGAACGATCTCAAATACTACGACGGTAGTGTGCAGTCTATCGACCGCGTACCCGAGGACCTCAAGGCTATCTACGCTAATGCCTTCGAGGTTGAACCGCGCTGGCTCGTGGAGTCGGCTAGCCGGCGGCAGAAATGGATCGATCAGGCGCAATCACTGAATCTTTACATTAACAATGCCAGCGGTAAAAAGCTGGATATCACTTATCGTATGGCCTGGCTATGTGGACTGAAGACCACCTATTACTTACGTTCACTGGCAGCTACCGGCACAGAGAAATCTACCATCGACACCGGCACTCTTAACGCGGTGTCTAATGAAGCCAACGGTGGACCGGCGCCGGTGCCACAAGCCTGTTCATTGGATGACCCGGACTGCGATGCTTGCCAATAGGCAAGATGCAGACAAAAAACGATGACCAAACGCAATCAGGAAGCAGATATATGTTGAGTTGGGACGACTACTATAAAGAGGAAGCCGCACACGCCGCTCCCGCAATGCACACCGCGCCCGAACCACGCCCGGACGCCGCGCCGGCGGAACCCTCTGTTACGGAAACAACAGGAGAAATAGCAGCGGCGATAACGGTACCGGATGTCTCGCTGGAGACGGCGACCAGCGTCCTGGAAGACGAAGCGGGAGTCGTGGACAAGCTGACGAAAGCGACGGCGGCCCTGGAGCAGATGGATGTCGCACCCGGACTGCAGGAGCTGGAGATGGGGGCGGCGCGCGTATCGGTGGATGAAAAAGCTATGATCAATTGTCGCGCTGACCTCAACCAGCTGGTGCCCTTCAAGTACGACTGGGCGTGGCAGAAGTACATCGACGGCTGCGCCAATCACTGGATGCCGCAGGAAATTAATATGACCGCGGACGTGGCCACCTGGAAAAACCCTGAGGGCCTCACCGACGACGAACGGCGTATTGTGATGCGCAACCTGGGTTATTTTTCCACCGCCGACTCCCTTGTGGCAAACAACCTCGTGTTGGCAATCTACCGGCTCATCACGAATCCTGAGTGCCGCCAGTACTTGTTGCGCCAGGCCTTTGAGGAAGCGATCCACACCCACGCCTATCAATACTGCATCGAGTCATTGGGCATGGACGAAGGGGAGGTATTCAACATGTACAGGGAAATTCCCTCTGTAGCCAAAAAGGCAGCCTGGAGCCTGAGCCATACCCACTCCCTGTCAGACCCTCATTTTAAGACCGGCACAGTAGAGACAGATCAGGAACTGCTGCGCAATCTGATCGGCTTCTACGGTGTGACCGAAGGCATTTTTTTCTATTGCGGCTTTACCCAAATCCTGTCCATGGGCCGCCGCAACAAGATGACTGGCGTGGCGGAGCAATTCCAATACATCCTCAGGGACGAATCCATGCATCTGAATTTTGGTATCGACGTGATAAATCAGATCAAGCTGGAGAATCCACACCTATGGACTCCCGAGTTCCAGGAGGAGGCTATTCAGATGATCCTTGAAGGCACTCAGCTGGAGATCGAATATGCCCGAGACACCATGCCAACCGGCGTACTGGGCATGAATGCAGCAATGATGGAGGAATACCTGCACTTCATCGCCAACCGGCGCCTGTCGCAACTGGGCCTGCCGGAGCAATTTGCAGGCGCCCAGAACCCTTTTCCATGGATGTCGGAAATCATGGACCTGCGCAAGGAGAAAAACTTTTTTGAAACACGGGTGATTGAATACCAGACAGGCGGTGCCCTGAGCTGGGATTAAACACACGGCGGCTGCTCTGACCAAGGGGCCGTGTCCATACACTGTATGTTGAGAAAGATGCCCTAAGAGGAATCTCACATGTCAAGAAGCGATAAGTCCCCGACTGAAAACGAAACCATCATGATGGCGTTAGACCAGATCAGCCAGACCATTGATGTGATGACCAGCGTCGTCGGTCGGTTGCGCAATTACATGCAGCAGCGAGAGACCGCAACAGCCGACCAGTCAAAAGAGCTGCAAGCCGAAATGGGGTCGGACCGCACACTGCACTAGAAAGGTAACCACCTGACTCGATATGGGTGTATGGGTTCAGCTCGTCCAGGCTACAGCAGCTAAGGCGTCTACCCTGCACACGTTCTCTATGATAAAGCCTCGTCTCTTGACTCCTATCGGAATTTCTCGTTACCCACGGCGCCTGTAAGGCGTAACATGAAATACTTTGCCTACGGCTCCAATATGTCTATCGCAAGGCTCAAGCAGCGCGCTCCCGGTGCAGTATCTCTAGGGCGGCTCTGCCTCAAAGCACACGATCTACGGTTTGATGAAACGGGCAGGAGCGGCTCTGCAACGTGCGGTGCACTGCATACGAGCCTCAAGACCGTTGCGGTCATGGGCGTCCTCTTCGAGATCGCAGCTAAAGGAAAAGCGATGCTGGATCGGGTGGAGGGTCTTGGAAGCGGCCACATCGAAACACCCCTGGCGGTTGTATCCAATAAGAGCATTGCGGTAGAGGCCACCCTCTATATCGCAACAGCGACTAATAACCGCCTCAAACCCTTCGAATGGCATCAAAGCCATATCCTGATGGGCACCCATGAAGCGCAGCTGCAAGCGGACTATATCGATGGCATCAGCGCACGGGCATTCTCGTGCAAAAGCAACACACGAGCTCGCGATTTTATCGCAAAGATAGCACGCTGCGTATACGAGGCGAGGGCAATGGGGTGGCACTGAAGATACGATGTGTAGCGCCTATTTATCGCCCCGCAGATCACAGCGAGCGCCGGTGAAACGCTTCATTCTCTGGGACAACGATGGCGTCCTGGTAGACACCGAGCACTGGTACTTTACCGCCACAAAACGTGCATTGGCCGAGTTAGGTTTTACACTGGAGCGTGATATTTATCTGCAGCGCATGGTGCATGGAGAGTCCAGCTGGGATATCGCCATCGCATCGGGCCTCGATGAAGAGCAAGCGGTGCAAAAACGCAAACAGCGTGACGCGTACTATCAGGAATACCTGCGGGAAAAGGCTATCGACATACCGGGAGTGGAAGCCGTTCTCAAGGATATGGCTAAAACGCATTCGATGGCGATTGTTACAACCTCTAAACGCGCTGATTTTGAATTGATTCATCGAGAGAGGAACCTCGTTAGCCTCATGGATTTCGTCCTCGTGCGGGAAGACTATAAGAAATCTAAACCAGACCCCGAACCTTACCTTGTCGGTATTGAACGATTTGGTGCCCATCCAGAGGAGTGTCTGGTGGTAGAGGACTCGCAGCGCGGCCTGCAGGCGGCACTGGCGGCAGGCCTCGACTGTGCAATCGTGCACAATGACTTTACCGCAAGTCACGATTTCACGGGGGCCTGTTTCCACATGCAGTCCCTTGAAGAATTACCCAAGCTACTCAAGACCTGACAAAAATTTGTGGGACCTGAAAGCGTGAATCTGGTCATCCAGCTTTTTGTATCGCATGCAGCCACCTGCGCGATTTGACAAGGATTAGTGCCAAAAAAAGCATCCGTTGCGGCAATGCAAGACTCGGCCACAAGTTGACCCGAAAGCGCATGTGCAGTATCAATACCAACAAACCGGTTGCGTTGGTCAAGTTCGCGCAGCGCGGCCGACTTACGGTAGGCGATGCTAGGCCAACGTACCATGACAACGCAATTGATCATCCACAGCCAGCCAGGGCAAACCCAATTCATTCAGCCAAAGTAGCGCGTCTTCTGCAGGCTTTAACATTGCTATTGTTGCAGAGCTGCCCGCCACCAAACAATGCGGTGCCAAGACACTGACTGCGATCAGACCGCGAATAGGCCAACCGGTAAGCGGACTGAGAATATGCCCGTAGCGCTCACCTCCGATTTCAAGGCAACGCTCGTAGTCACCGCTACTGGCTAAGGCACCTTCCGGCATGGTCACATGGGCAATGGCGTGTTGCTTTGCGCCAGGGTGCCGAATGCCTACAGGCCAGCCGTCCGACCCTGGTGGCACGCCAATGGCCACCATATCACCCGCCAGATCAACCAGTGCCCAGGCGACCCCGTGTTGCCGCAGCACTGCCGCCGCACTGTCGGCAGCGTATTCCTTGACACAACCACCGAAGTCAAGCTCCATTCCCTCAAGGGGCAGAGCAATAGTATCCTCAACCCGCTGTACCTTGGCCCAGCCAACCAAGGGCATGACAGCCTCAATCGCAGATTGCTCCGGTAAATGCGCGGACTTGAAATCCCAAACACGGCGTAAAACACCCGAAGTGAGGTCAAAAAGGCCACTACTCTCGCGCCACAGTGTGTCGGCGTAATTCAGTAAACCCACGGTTTCTTCATCAACGGCAATGACTTCGCCGGAACCGGCCGAACGATTGATTGCGCTAGTCAGGGAGTCCTCCCGGTAGCGACTGTACTTCTGCTCTAGTCGCTCGACTTCCGCGACAACCGCAGCGACGATGGCCTCGGCAGTGCCACGTGTCTCAAAGCGCAGGTGGGCGGGCCCACCCATAGCTTTGAAACTGTGATCCACGCGTCCCATTAAACCTACTTAAAGCTATAGCTCACCCCGACACCGTACCGCCAGAAGTCCACAAGGCCGGGCGATTCATCGCCACTGTAAACACCCCAGCTTTTATCCGTCCTATAGCGCTCGGCGTCCGCATTGAGTTGCCAATTGCCGATCTGGTAAGTCGCTCGCATACCATAAGAAAACGCGCCAAAGGACGACAACCGGTAGTCATCCGCATAATCGGCGCCGGGAGTATCCAACACCTCTCCCGGCACAACGAGGTAAAAAAATTCGGCTTCATCCTGGGTGTAATAACGAACAAAGGGAGTCAGCTGCACCACCGGATTGATGTTCTGCACCCAGGCTACATCCAGAGTGTGTGACTGCACGTCCCAGTCGTCATCAAAGAAGCGGTAATCTATATGCAAGGCGCCATTGGCTTGTTCGAAGAAACCCCGATAACCCGCACTAGCGATCCACTCTTTGCGCTCGTTGGGCCGAGAGTCACGGTACTTGTAGGGGTCCGTTAAAAAACCATCCCGGTAGGTATAGCTCACCCCGAAGCGTACAATGGCGTGTTTACTGATGATGCGCGACACGCCGGCGAACACAGAATAGATATCCTTGCTAGCGCTTAACGTATTAGTTGGTACCGCACCCTGCGTCGGATCGATATCGTCGTCCGAGTAGCTGATTGCAGCACTGTAGACAGTCATGTCGTCTTTGCCATTGAAGGACCCATCCAATCCGAATGCTTTGGATTCGTAGTCATCTTCATCGGAGTAGGTCAAGCTAAGTCCGCCGTTACCCCGGTCGAAGTAGTAGCGAGTGGTGACGCTTACCTCGGTACGCGTATCCTCGATACTGGCACCGCTCATAATCACCTTCGGAGGACCACCAGCGACCTCACCGACAAACCACGGAGAGGCGCCACTCATATCCTCCCAGCCCACATCTAAGGCTACGGACCAGTCGTCCGCCACCGGCGCCAGCAGATGGAACTGAGCGACATCAATTTCATATCGTTCGCTACCCCCGCCGAATGCTTTTTTGGCAAGGATGTCATCCTCCTGGTATTTGCTGTAACGCACACCCACCTCTGTATACTCAGGTGGGGCATCTGCCTGAGCCGCCTGGTAGGCAGGAAGCATGAGTGCGCTAGAGGTGAGCGCAACCAGCGTCGGGTTGCGTTCGTCATTGCGCGCTGCCATCAGTTACACCCACAACCGCCGCCGGCAGCCCCTGCACCCCCGGACGAGGCCTCTTTACTTGCGTATATCTGCGCGCGAAGTATCGAATCCATCACATCCGGGTTCCACTGCATCTCAGGTTTGGCGAGAATACCCCGCTCCCAGGGTTGCACCGGTGCGGTGTTGCAGCCGCAAAGGGCGGCTACCAAAAACAGGCCTGTCAGATACTTCAACGTCATTATTCTCCCAACAGTTCGACAATTTCGGCGCGCAGCTTCTCGCCATCACTCCTCTTAAAACCTTGATGCACGTTACGCACAATACCCCGACGATCGATGAGATACCCCGTGGGCATACCAAGTATTCCCCAGGCTTTCGGTGTCGCACCGCTGCCATCGTGCACCACCGGGTAGCTGACCGGGACCTCTGATAAGAATTGCAGCGCATCCTCCGCTTTCTCATCCACATTAATGGCGTAGACCTCGAAACCCTGTGCACCCAACTCCTCACGCAGGGCTTCCAGTTGCGGGAATGAGACACGACATGGACCGCACCAGGAGGCCCAAAAATCCAGGTATACGACCTTGCCACGCAGTATCGCGAGACTGACCTCCTCGTCCCCTGACAGCAGAGGCAGTCGCACCATGGGCGCCGTATCCCCTACAGCAACTGCCGCCTGAACCCCGAAGGGCAAACACAGCACAAGCATTAACAAGACTTGTCGGCAGATTACTCTCAATGCTAGATCTCCCGTTCTGGCAGTACACAACCATTGTGTACCGTAGCTTATACCCAGACTGCGGCCTGGCTTCTGCCACGCTCGCCGGGACGGAGCGCAACAAACGCATGAGCTTGCAACGAGCTCAGCGCCACACACAACACACTACTATCCGCTGCAAATTCCTTTGCAAGCGGCACGCACAAAGACCTCTGTAACGGTACAGGGAACAACATAGACTCCTGCTTATTATAGTAGTACTGGCAGTCCGTTATGGGAAAGTAGCACGAATCCCAGCCGTGGTCAGCCCCTAGCTCGTGGCCTCACGCGGCATTCAGAGTACTCTATCCGCAGATTCACGCTTATTTCGACAACAAATCGTCGACACAGGCCAGTGCCGCCAGCAACTCATCACTGCCCAGACCCGTGCCGCGGAAATACTCTTCCGCCATCGGGGCGATCCCGCATCGCTCAGGAAGACTCTGCCCCCGCTCCAACATAGAGTACAGCGTGGGCAAGAAAACAAATTGCAACCACTGTGGCAAGGTCAACGTATCCACGCAGAAGGGCTGCTCAGATTCAAGAGCCTTGGCGGGAGGTGCTACCGCGTCCCACTGCCCGAGCTGACGCAACTGGGCCTCGATATCCATTAGGAGCTCCGCAATCCGGGTATTCACATCCACCACTGTACCCCTGGGCCTATACAGCACGCGGGTTGATTCCAACATTCCCGCCTGCTAGTGCAGTGTAACGCAAAAGTGACAACCTACGGTGGGTGCCGAACCAAATCCATTAGACGTATATTTTTGAGCACGTTTGAAAAGAGCGTCCGAAGCGCCAGTTGACGGCCGGCCAGTCCGACTGTGATACATTCCTGCGGAGATAGTAGTGCGGCGAACACGGTTATCCCACCAACGTCGTCTGGTGGCTCATGCGGCTCGAGCTCACAATTTCTCCCGCGCGATTAAGAGTAAGCAATTGAGCTAGTCATCCCCGGGTAGAGCGTTCAGTCAACGTTCAGTCAGTGGTGCAATTGCCGATAGGCGTTAAAGCGGCTTTGTTCCCCTGGTTTGGTATAGAGATAAGCCTGCCCGAGCGGCACCACGTGGTTCCGTTATTTACTTGATTACGGTCCAGGCGGGCACAACCCTTATCCTGCCTTTTTATAGCCCAGCCATTCCCTATGGGAAAATACCGCGATTCAAAGATACTGGCCGAACCATTACCATTGCGGCAAGCTAAGATACGTGACCGTATGGCTGCAGCAATCTAGAGCTACGCGGCTATCGCAGGGCCTCATTCATCTGTAGAAGCAGACAATCATCCAACAGCCATGCGCTATTGGCATCTTTACTGCACTGAACACCTAGTGGGGAAGGCACGGCCACCATGCAGGCCCAAGGCTCATGTTGACACATTCAGTCTCCTACGCAGCGCGAAAAAAGTTAGCAAAGAACTATTTGACCTCCATGCTAGCACTCAGCGTGTGGAAACAGGCAGAGGCCATAGAACAATACGCTACAGCAGCACTGCATGTCGCATTCATCTGGGCTTGCCGGGATTGCGGCACAGCTGACTGTTCAACGTGTCTGTTGCAGGCCGATCTTCCGACCTTGCATTCAACAGCCAACTTCGTACAAAAATTTAACATGGATAATGCTACAGCCGCCGTACCACCGTTCGAAGTATATTCGATTACAGCCTCCTGGGTAGGCTTTGGTGTATCGTTATACGCTGCGACCGCGTGGTCCAATTGAGGCTTCAGCAATAGATATCCATCACTGTCTCCCGATTCACAAGCGGACAACATTAGGGCTAGCAACGCCGCTATGGTGTATCTCAATTACGCACACTCCAACAGGGGAAGACTATAAAAACCACATAGCAGAGGACTGTAAACCAAAGCCAAACGCTTGCGCACCCGCCTCTTACCACATCAACAATACCGTAATGCCTTTATCCCGGCATCCTATGATGCTTTCGAGCAAGAGACCAGTGGGCGGCATGGGTCTCGCTACGTCGGTTCAACCGGCACTGCGTTACAGATATTTTTTTCATTCATCAGCAATGAAAATAGCGACCTCCCCCGAGACGAGATGCTTGCATTAAAATAGCGCATGAAAATCATTCACCTTCATCCGACGTAATCACAATCGTCCTGAGAGACAATGCCCATACACTATCGGGAAGACCAGGCATTCACTCCATTAGTATTGCTTTTTACGCCTGACAAGCCACCCACGTCGTCGCTTGACCTCCCTTCCTCGGTCTTATGCCTAATTGCTTCGCTTAAGCTCTTGTATTCGCTCCAGTTCGCTCTGGTACGCCGCCACAACTTTCTCTATCCCCGACTGGGTCAAACCGCCCTCGTTCCCAGCATAGGCATAGGTCGTATATACGCTAGATGCCGACATCAGGGCATGGGAGATTAGTCGGGTATCGACGCCGGCATCCTTGATGCTGTTAGCGAGTTCTATGAAGCGATCCATACACTCCTGAACCTGTTCGTTTTCACTTTTGCTCATCGTTGTGTTTCGCCTTAGCTATTATTGGGGTTCATACACAAAAATCTTATCATTTCTAAGACCACAGCTCACGTCACTAACCTGATAGCTGTCCCATCGTCTACCACAGCGTAAAATAGACAATCGGAATCTGCGGACGCCGTGTTGTTGGTCATTATGAAAAGCATCATCGCGCAAGCAAAATAAAGCCTGCCGTTTTCCATGCAAAACATTTTAGTCACCGCAATAAGCCCTGGGCATCATCAAGGGTCGGTTTGAAACACGGGTTGACATCCCAGGCAGGGACAGCATGCGACGACTGAATCGTCGACGGCTTCCCACCCGTCATCACAGATAGATAATTGCAGCGCATTATGCACGGCACCTTGGCTTCCTGGTTGGCATGCCGCTGTCAACCTGCGGCATCAACAATGTGCATTTCCAGGTCCGCCGGCAGGGAACCGGGGCCCGCACCAAAGCCGCGTTGCGACAGCTGCAGGACGAGGTTCTGCAAATTCGCTTTCAGCGCCTGCTGAAAGCGGTCATACTCTTTCCTGTCGAAGCGTATCTTGTGTTTTTCCGTATCCATACCCGCCCATTGTGTACGACATTGTCAGCAATAGGCGCGAGACTGCATCAAGGAGCCAACCATGCGAATCTTTACCGTGCTTTGCCTCTGGGTCATCCCTTTCACCGTTACACTGGCTGACAGTCTGCAGGTCGGTGACCCGGCGCCCGACTTCAGCCTGCCCGCATCAGATGGCAAGACATACAGTCTCGAGGATTTCCGCGGTCAGCAGGCCGTGGTCATTGCCTGGTATCCCAGGGCTTTCACCAGCGGCTGCACCATCGAATGCAAATCCCTCGCCGAGAACGGTCACCTCATCCGCGAGTACGACGTGCGTTATTTTATGGCCAGCGTCGATCCGCTTGAAGACAACATCGGATTTGCTAAGGAAACCGGCGCTGATTTTCCGCTTCTCAGCGACGCCTCTAAGAAGGTGGCGACCGCCTACGGCGTACTGAACCGGCTGGGTTTTGCAAATCGCCATACCATCTATATTGACGCTAACGGCACCGTGCAAAAAATCGATACCGACGTCAATCCAACCACCTCTGCGCAAGACATGGCGGCCAACCTCGGTGCCTTGGGCGTCGCCAAGCGTTAAGCGGCCATGGATCCTGTCTCTCGCACCAATTTAACCCGGCGCCTACTGCAGAACCTGAAGGACAAGCGCACCGACCACGCTCGCGACGAGGCCCAGGTGAGCGCTGCGGTATTCACCTCACTGGAACACTGGCAGCGCGAACGCCAGGCATTGTTCCTTGACGCGCCGCAGCCGGTGGCTTTCTCTGGCGAACTAGCGGAACCGAGCAGCTATCTGGCACTTTCAGTGCTCGATATACCGGTGCTATTGACGCGGGATGAGCACGGCACGCTGCGCGCCTTCATTAACGCCTGCGCCCACCGCGGCGCGCCTGTGGCCACTGGGCAGGGCACGGCACGCAGCCTCGTTTGCCCTTTCCACGGCTGGGCCTACCAGTCTGATGGTTCTCTGCGGGGCCGACCTGAGGACGAATATTTCAGCACGGAGGCTATCGATTGTGCTCTGACAGCCTTACCCGTTTCAGAACACTATGGTGTGATAGTCGTGGCACTGCAACCCAGCATCTCACAAGACACCGTTGATACAGCACTCGATGATATCGGCGGACAGCTAGCCGCGTTTGGTTTTGCGGATTACCTGCCCATAGAGCGGCGCCAATTTGATGTTGCCGCCAACTGGAAGCTGGTCAACGACTTGAGCCTGGAAAGTTACCATTTCACACCGTTGCATCGAGACAGCGTAGCCCAGGTGTTGCTGGCCAACGCCGTGGTCGATACTTTTGGTCGTCACAGCCGCTGGGCATTTCCGCTGCGAAGCATCGCCAACCTCGCGGATAGACCAGAAGCCGAGTGGCCTGAGCAATTCCAAGGTTCTCTCACATTTACGCTTTACCCCGGTGTCATGCTTCTGGTCAATTTACTCGGGGCTCAGATGATTCGGGCCGAACCGGGCAAACAACCCAGCGAATCCCGCGTGACTTATGTGGGTGTGCGTGGGCCCGATTGCAGCGCCCGAGACGCTCACACGGCCTACGCTTTCGGCGGTGACGTGTTTGCTCAAGAAGACTTACCCATGGCCGAGGCTTGTCAGCAAGGGCTGACTGCAACCGGGCAGGATCTGCTGCTAGGCCGCAATGAACCGCTACTGCAGTTTTGGCACCAGCTTTGGCAGGAGGCAATACAATTCCCGCGCTCGTGACTTTAAAGAGCGCCGATGAACGCAATATCCTCGTCTGTCCTTCAGAAGAGCTTCGTCAAAACTAGACTAAAAGGGCATTCGATTCTGGACAGATCGGGGCAGTGCCGCTAGGGGGTTTTGCTAACTGAGCACGCGCCGGAAAGGGGGCAACGAGTCCAGGATCGCGCGGCCGTAGCGGCGGGTGACTATACGCCGATCCAGTAGGGTGATTCGACCAACATCCTCCTCGGTTCGCAGCAAGCGGCCACTGGCCTGTACCAACCGCAAGGCCGCATCTGGCACAGTGATCTCCATAAACGCATTCCGCCCCTGCGCCTCTACCCACTCAGCAAGCGCCGCCTCCAGGGGGCTGTCTGGGACCGCAAAAGGAATCTTGGCGATCACCACATGACAGCAGTAGTCACCCGGCAGATCAACTCCTTCGGCAAAACTGGCCAGACCGAAGATAACACTGCCTTTTCCCGCATCGATCGCCGCCCGGTGCCGACGCAGTATCTCCTGCTTGCCATACGCATCCTGCACCAATGTGCGGTCGCGCAGCGCGGCATCGACGCCGCTGAGCACCTCCAGCATCTGACGCCGGGAGGAGAAGAGCACGAGGCTGCCCTCTTCGGGCTGCAGAATCTGCGGCAACTGGGAAATCAACGCCTCTGTGTGGGCTGACACATCACCAGGATCACAGTCCATTGCGGGCACATGCAAGGTGGCATTTGCGTAGTCGAAAGGGCTGGCGACCACTGTATAATTCGCTTCTGCAGGAGCGCCTGAACGCAACCGGAAGCGGTCAAATGAACGCAGCGCGGTGATGGTTGCCGAGGTCACAATCACACCCGCGGCCTGCGACCACAGGCACTGCTCCAGTATGTCCGCCGCCAGTACCGGGCTGCAACGCAACTCATAGCCGATCTGCCCTGCCGTATTGTGCTGCGTTATCCAGCGCGCCTTGGGTGGGCATTCTGCCTCCCCGCTGACAGCGTACTCGCGCCACAGGACCAGCGCGCCCTCGGCCCGCGCCAACATCCCACCAATATGACTATGCCAGATTTCAATCTCCGACTTATCCAATCCTGCCAACTCATTGTCCAACTCTTTTTCCAGCTGGCCCTCCAATTGGGACAGGCTATTGACCAGCTTCTGGCTATGGCCCACAAGGGTCGCGGCCAACGGAATGAAATTTTGCGGTACGCGGCCATGCTCTAAACGCAGTTGCCGATTCTCCATTACGCCGTCACACTGCGCCTCGTCAAACAGCGCCGACACCGCCTGCTCTGCCACCTCCAGCGCCGCAACCAGCTCTTCCATCTGTCCCGGCAACAACTGCAACAAGCGCTGTACACCGGGCACCGTGACCAGCCGCGGAGTCACCTGAACCAAGGCCTTGCCACTGTCGCGCAACCACGCCACGGTGCTGTGCAGGCGACAAAAACTGGCAAAGTGCGACAGGGCCTTATCTGGCAGGTGGTGCCCCTCGTCAAACACGTAGACGCTGTCCTCAGGCGCAGACAGGATGGCTCCGCCCCCCAGGGCGAGGTCCGACAGCACCAGATCATGGTTAGTCACGATAATATCCGCACTCTGCAGCGCATCGCGCGCACGGTAGAAACTGCACTGGTTGATATGGGGACAGCGCCGCCCGCTGCACTGGCTGTGATCTGTCGTCACGCCAAACCAAACATCCTCAGCGACACCAGCTAACCAGTTGTCCCGGTCGCCGTCCCAATCGCCGCGCCCCAGTGCATCAAGCATCGCGGCGTAAATCGGCATCGCATCAGCCTGCGACGGGGCATCAACCGCATCCGGATAAAGGGGCATGAGGGCGGAGGCACCCTGCCCCTCTGCAATCGTGCGGTCCAATTTTGATAGACAGACGTAGCGTCGCCGCCCTTTGGCCAACGCGTAGCTGAATGCCATGCCACTGTTGTCGCGAATGTCGGGCAGATCTTTATTGATGAATTGCTCCTGCAGCGCAACCGTGGCCGTGGCAACTACCAGTCGCTTACCCCGTGCTAGGGCCACGGGGATGGCGGCAACCGCATAGGCAATCGTCTTACCCGTGCCAGTGCCCGCCTCAATAACACAGACTGCAGGCTGCGTTGCCTGCTCCTCACCCGACATGGGCATACGCGCCAGGGTGTTAGCAATCTCCGCGATCATCTGGCGTTGACCCCAGCGCGGGCTCAGCCCCTTGCGGTCTACGATGGCATTATATGCATCGCGAATCGTAGCCTTCAGTTCATCACTCAACAAGGACGCAGGCCACTTGTAGCCAAGGCGAGCTTACTGCTCACCGCATTGGCGTAAATGCCAAGCGCATAAGGGCGATGGGTCTCGGGCAGGGCATCGATGCGCGCGAAAAACTGAGCCTCGCTGGTCACCCCGTCTTCGCAATGCAGGTTATCCGGCACGGCTGCGGCGTCACCATGCTGCCGCTGGTAGGCCCACAAGTTGGTCGGGTGCAAGCAAAAATCACTGATCACCTGCCGATCTACCTCCGCCGCTACGGCCTCCGGAGAGTCGAAGTCGCTGGACAGCGGCGTCCCAAACGATACATGCACGCGCCCCTTGTCTCCCGCAATACCCTGAGCGATGGAGACGACATCCTCCTCGGCACCTTTTTCATAGTGCCCCTCCATGGCTAAGCGGTGCAACTCGCTGGCTTTCAAGGCATCACAGGGGTCGAGCTCATAGGAAATGGCCACCGGCACAATACCCAGACTCCCGATATGCTCCCCGAATCCCTGGCTGCGTTTGTCACGACTCATCGACAGCATCTTGATAATAACCGGCTCGGTACGATCTACGCCGTCCTTCGCTCGCCCTTCACGCTGGGCGATCCAGATCGGCGCCCCATCCTGTAATAGAGACTGTTGAATGTACAACGACAAGGTTTTCGAGGCGGCCAGCAACTCCCGAGGACCGCTTACGGAGCGTTTTACGATGAAACTCTTGTTCAATCGCATCAGGTCTGATACCCAGGCTTTAGTCAGGAGGTTATCGCCAATGGCGATTCGCACCGTATCGCGACCCCGCGTGTGCAGGGCATAGTTGGTGAATGCCGGATCCATAGTGATATCACGGTGGTTACTCATAAAAAGGTAGGGGCGACCCGGGTCGAGTCCCTCCAGGCCCGATACAGAAAGGCCCCCAGTAGTGCTCTCGATCATTTGGCGCATGTAGCGCTCGATCCTATTTTGCATGCTGCGCACGTCGCTGATGCCTCGCACCTCGCGGCCAATCAGCACCCGGGCAAGCTGCCGCGTCAGCCGAGGGGCCAGTGCCGCCAACTTGCCCAACCGGTAGGACGCCATGGCGTCCAGAAACTCCGAATCGCCCAGCAAGCGCACTAGCACGCCCGCCACCTCGTCGTCGTTATAGGGGCGAATTTCTGCAAATGGGTCGGCCAAGCCAGTTTCTCGCTGCAGCAGGGCGCCACACCTTACCCAAATTCCACCCGCGCGTCATCCGCCCATAGTGGGCTAACGCACGCCCAGGCAACACCCACTAAATGCACACCCACCCTTCCGAGCCTACTGATGTTACCTATAGAGACATTAACTATCGTTAATACTAGGCTGGGCAATCGTGCCTTGAATTATTTTTTTATTTAAAATCAGTATTTTATAATTTATGCCTGGAGGCGACGAAAGCGAGCTGTTACTTAATTTCCCAAATTGTTACTAATTGGTAACCCTTTCAGGTCAGAAGCCCTTTATACTGGCGTTCAACGCTAATCGGGCACTGGGCACCGACCTGCGCAATCAACCAGAGGGACCCCACATGAAAGCACTGCAAGTCGCCGCCGCGACAGCACTGATCATCTTCTCCAGCAGCAGCCTGGCGGCACGGCCCACCAGTATCGTTTTTGATTCGAATGCCGCCGATAGTGACGGCAAGGCCTACGCGAAATACATCGTCAAGTGTTCAAATGGCAAAAAAGCCGAGCTGACTGCCTGGGACAACCGCAAAAAGTGGTGTGTCGGCGATGCTAGCAGCGAGCTCTGCGAACGAAAGCAGATCAACGCCGCCAAGGACGCCTGCAAGGCCCGCTAACGGCCACAACCCAGGGCGACCGGGGAACGCGGTCTAACCTGCCTGCAGATAACGGGCCTGCAGTTCGGCCCGCTCCGCAGGCCCCACAGCCAACGCCGAGGAGAGATAGGCGTCCACAGAGGCGTACTTCCGTTCGATCAGCCCCAAGGCACGCTCCAGGTAGTCTTCGTGCACCTCCAGCATAGGCAGCACCGCCTCCGTTGGAACATCGTACATGGCGTACTTGCGTTTTAGCCGCTCGATCTCCCTGTGCGGCTGGAAGAACTGCCGTGTGAGCATATAGTCGCGCATCACCCAATCACGGGACACCCCCAGCGCCAGCAATATAATAGCGGCGGCAAACCCGGTGCGATCCTTCCCAGCCGCACAGTGCACCAGGACCCTGGCGTCCTCCACGTCGAGAATCTCGCGGAACATGCGCGCATAGGTATCAGTCTGATCCTCGACAAAATCCCGGTTGATTTCCAGCATGAAGTCAAACATGGCAGCGGGCCCCTGCATCCGCGCGCCTGCATCTGCCTCCTCGAAAAATCGCGCGTTGCTGCCCGGGGTGATAGGCAGACTGGCAACTCGCGGCGGCCCTTCAGCAGGCAATCGGCTAGGATCTCCCTGCTGCTCCTCGAGCCGCCGGAAATCGCACACGAGGTCGATGCCAAGGCTGGCAAAGAGGTCGACATCCTGGTCGCTGAGCTGAGACAGTTGCCCGGAACGGAACAGACAGCCCCATTTCACACGGTGGCCATTCGCCGCGGGGTAACCCCCAAAATCGCGGAAGTTAGGCGTCCCCTGCATGCCCAAACGGCGCTCACAAGCAAGCACCTCCGTCCCGTGCTGATCGCGCAGTCGAAAAGTGTGACGACTGGCTGGAGACAAACCAGAAATTCTGGCCATAAATCGGTCATATTGATAGTGTGCGCTTACTTTCCGCTGCCCGCTCAACGCCTCTACGGTCACCTGTGTGCCTGGATGACTGGCTTGCCATGCGACATGATATTCACCGCTCGGCTCGCGCCAGATATGTACCGCGTCGGCAATTAGCATGCTCTATACCACCTCAGGTCACTGCGCAACGGGGATTATGCACCCTGGTCAAGGGGCGCATCGCCCTTATACTCGAATACCGCCCGCAACAGGATGCGGATCAGGTTGAGCTGATTGTCCAGTGCAGCATCGCTGAAGGGATCCTGGCCCAGCAAATCCCGGTACATGGGCGCCATCGTCACATAGGACATCACCAGATTATTGAACGCCATTACCGCCCAGGGCTGCAAGCCGGTATTTTCGATCAAGGTGTTCTCAGCCCCTTCGATGCGGTTTGCCCCGGGCTGAAACATGGGACTAAACAACCGATCAATCAATTCGTTCGTATGCGGCCCGCCCGACAGCGCCGCGTGCTGCAGCAGGCGCGCCAGATTCGGATTGGCATGGTGCTGACGGACAATCGTCTCCAACCAGAAAAACACCCGCTCCTGAGTGACCGACCCCCGATCAAGCTCGCCTAATGGCGCAGAGAACACCGCCAGCAAACGCTCCAGCACCGCCTCGTAGAGGGCCTCCTTGTTCTTGAAATGGTTATACAAGCTGGGTGAGCGAATACCGACCCGGTCGGCCACGTCGCCCAGTGACGTCGCGCTATAGCCCTTTTCGGCAAACAAATCCTCTGCGGCGTCAAGAATACGCTCCGGGGTGCTGCGAGGCGGCACCTTCGCCTGATTTTCACTATCAGTAGCCGCCATAGTGGGGCAAATCATCTATCCAGAAACTAATAGTTATTAGTATACCTTAGCTGGCCAAGCGGGGGCCAGTGGCGCGGTTGACAAGGGCGGAGCCAATGTGAATAATCGCGCCTCCTGAATTTTTGACCCCTTTCCGAGGTACGATGACGTGGCGAATTCACCACAAGCAAGGAAACGTGCGCGCCAGACGGAGAAGCGCCGTGCGCACAACGCAAGCCTACGATCGCTGGTGCGCACCGTGATTAAAAAAGTCTATACCGCAGTGCAAACCGGCGACCCGGCAGCAGCCAAAACCGCCTACGACAATGCGGTTCCGGTGATCGACCGCATGGCCGACAAAGGCATTATCCACAAAAACAAGGCCGCCAGGCACAAGAGTCGCCTCAGCGCTCAGGTGAAAGCCCTATCCGCGTAACGGAAACGAGCAGCCTGTTATCGAAAAGCCCGGCGTCCCCCCCGGGCTTTTTTCTGCATGCCCGCCCGGAAAATCGCAACCCCGCAAGACCTGCCAGTCTGTCTGCTCAACGGCATTGGAATGAGGCGTGCTGTGCAGGCTGCCGACGCCATGCAAGCAGTACTTTACGCAACTGCAGCCGACAGGCCACGCAGTCATCTCCCGGTGGTCAATCGATCGCCTGGGCGCTAAAGGTATCCTGCGCGGCCCGGCAAAAAGAAGATGGCGCTGACAAAGAGCACGCAAGGACCATCGCTTGGTCAACGGACAACCAGGCTATAGGCTATCCAAAGTGTCCCTCTGGTTGCGGTGAATCGCGTCAGCTCCACGCACAACCCACTGACATTGCCAGCCTACGCACCAGCCCCAATGATTCACAACCGCTGTCTCTGGCACAAGCGGACACATCGAATGAAAAGAAAATGCGCGAACAACAACGTCTCAAGCTTGTTGCATACGAGGAAGACTGGGTACCACAGCAGCTGCGGTTACTCACCTCAGGCAAACAAGAAGAGGCAAAAGACTGATCTACGCGGGCCACGTTCGTCTCAGGTGAGCGCATCCAGGGCCACTCGCTTGAGGCGACTGAGATCGAGTTTGCCGGAGCCCAGCTTGGGGATCGCATCCACTGACAAAATATGCGCCGGTCGCAACAATGGATCCAGTGCAGCCGCGGCGATCGCAGCCTCCACCGCCTGCTCGGCACCCTCTATACCGCACGCCAATAAGACAATTTTTTCGCCGCGCTTGGCATCGGGCACTGCAGTGGCCGCGAGCTCCGCTTCCATATTGTTGAGCGCCTCAGCAATGGCCTGCTCCACAAGCGTCAGACTCACCATTTCACCGGCTACTTTGGCAAAACGTGAATAACGGTCGACAATGACCAGAAAGCCCGTTTCGTTAACATGGCCCTTGTCACCCGTCACATACCAGCGCAGCCCATCGAATTCGCGAATCACCTCGTCCGTCTTTTGAGGATCATTCAGATAACCCAACATTACCTGATTGCCTGAGATCAGAATCAGGCCGTCCTCGCCGAATTCTAACGGCTCCATGGTATCCGGATGTACGATCCTGAAGCAGGTACCGGGAAGAGGCATACCGACACTGCCCGGTTCACTGCCCCGCTGGATTTTCCAATCGGTGGTATCAATGGCGTCCGGGATGTTAACGCTGGCCACTGGCGTGGTTTCCGTGGCGCCATAGCCCTCGTATATAGGCCGCTGGAACTTCGATTCGAACTCCTCTCGCACGCGTTCACTGAGTTTCTCAGCACCAGAGACCACAATTCGCAATGACTCCAGCATAAGCGGATGCACCTTCCGATTACGGCTGTAGAAACTGAGGAAGGTCGACGTGCCCAGCAGCAGCGTCGCCTGGTACGTTGCCACCGCCTTCGCCACACCCAGGGAATCGGTTGGGTCCGGGTGGCAGACCATGGGAATGCCCTCTACTAGCGGCAGCAATGTGGTTACCGTGAGACCGAAGGAGTGAAATGGTGGCAGGCAAGACATCATCACATCATCTACTCGCGTGTTGAGCACATCACTGACCTGCTTGATATTACACATGACATTACGATGGGACAGGACGACACCCTTGGGTGCGCTTTCGCTCCCCGAACTAAACAAGATCGCAAAGGGCTGTTCCGTATCGACCCGCTTGCCGTAAAGGCGGTAAAACCAGGCTGACGACAACAGAGAGTGCAATAGCATGGCCACCACCAATTTCCACTTGGGCAGCGTCTCGCGGATATCCTCCAGGAACACCTTCTCAACATGAGCAGGCAGCACAGTCCGTGGGTCGATTCCCCGTTGCTCAAGCCGCGTCAGAAACTGTCGGGACGTGAGTACCTTACTCAGTCCCGCGCGCTCCACTGCAGCATGGACCGCCTCAGCGCCCGCAGTATAATTCAGCTGCACAGCGACCTTGCCTCTCAGACTAACCGCCACGGAGGCAATGGCAGCGGCGGAGCTAGCGGGAAGCATGATACCAATGTTGGGCTGCTTACCCTGCATCGGGATGGCGCCGGCAAAACACGCCGTGGCCGCGGCAAAACGCCGCCCGTTCAATTTTTCACCGGTACTGTTGATGGCGACGATGCGGTTGCGTTGGCGCCGGCACTTTCTCAGTATTGCTAGCGGCACAGAATCTAGATTCTTACTGTACGTATCCCAGGCAGTGATCGATAGCTCAAACACTTTCTGTTTCAGATGGTCAGCATCTGTCGATAATGGCAACTGTTTTCCGAACGCCACGATTAGATCACGCCGGGTAGCGGGTGCACGGCGCGCCCGCAGACCCTCTTCAGCACGGGAGAAATGACTCCCCCATAGACCATGCAGATAAAAAGGAACGATAACGCCCTCTTCCAAGCCCTCTACCATGCGTTGGTAGCCGGTATGAAACTTGCCGAGATGTCCGTTGCGGCTAATCGCTCCCTCGGGAAACAGGCAAACACACTCACCACGGTGCAACAATTGATTGATCTGGGCGATACTGTCCTTGCTCCGTCCCGAGGCAATGGGCACCACGCCAAACCGTTTGAAAAAAGGCTTCAGGTACCAGAGGTCGTAGATCCGCCGCAACATCACGAAACGAACCGGTCGCGGACAGGCAATCTGCACCAATGCCCAGTCGATCCAGGAGATATGGTTTCCAAGCAATAGCGTGGCACCGGACTGGGGCAGGTTTTCGAATCCCACCACGTCCAATCTATAACGTCGCTTCAGCACGCCAGTGGCTATAATGCGCGCCAGAGAATGGGGCAGTTTTAAGACGGTGTAACTCGTGCCGATGACCGCCACCAGCACGAGTAGGTGGAACAGACCAACGCTATCGATACCAACCAGAGCGAAAGCGGCGGTGAGCACGAGGGCGCCAAGCATAGCCACGTTCTGCACCCAATTGTTGCCAGCGAGGATCGTGCCAAGACGCGATTCCTGCGCCTTAAATTGGATGATTGCGTTCAAGGGTACGATGAACATACCGCCCATAACACCAACCAGGAGAAAAGACAGTGCCATACTAAACGTGCTTTCAAGACCCGGCAGTGCCACGATACCCACGGTAATGCCCAGTGCAGCGATAGGCAGTAAGCCGGTCTCGATGTAATTGCGCGAAGCACGGCCGGCAATCACCGAGCCGATGGCAATACCGATGCCCGAACAGGCCAGCACTCCTTGAATGACCACTGTATTGGTAACGCCGAGAGTCTCTTTTGCAAAGGCGGGAAAGGCAGCGAGTAGGACCTGCGAAATCGCCCAAAAGGTAGCGAGGCCGATGATAGACAACCTGATTGCAGCGTCACTGCTGACAGCCTTAAGATTGTTGCGCAGGTAGCGCAAGGTGACGTAGTGCCTTGCCTCGAAGCGCTGGCTGCGATCGCCTTCGCGGGAAGTCGGCAAGCGCCAACTGATCAACCATTCCACCAGGGAAAACACGACGAGGCACCAGCCAATTGGCGCGATCGCTGCCATGGCGACGCCGGGATCGGTGACTGTCTGGCCATCGAGCATAGATTCGAACAGGATGGAGAAGACAAAGGTGCCCAGGAGGATACCGCCAATGGTGACAGCCTGCACGGCACCGTTAGCGTTGGCCAGGTGCTGTTGGCCTACCAGTTCCTTGATATACCCGTACTTCGCCGGGCTGTATATAGCGCTCTGTACCGCCAGCACAAGGGTCAACGCAAAGGCTGCCCAGAACCAACCCTGATAGTAGCAAAATGTAATCGCGAGTGTGGCAACCACCGCGGCAAAGGCGGCGTGACGGATGACGCGCGGCTTAGCGAAGCGATCAGCGAGAAAGCCCGCCGGTGAAAACAACAGGATGAAGGGCAACAGAATAAGTCCATTGACGATAGCCGTGAGCACGACCTGTTCCTGTCCAGACCAGGTTTTAAAGATCGTGTTCTGAATAACGATCTTGTGCCCAAGATCGACGAATGCATTGAAAAACACGATCGCCAGATAGGGCAGGAAGCCGCTGATTCTGCGCAGGGTCGACATGGGTGGTCTCCGTTTGATGCCGTTACTGTTTAGCAGACTGTGGGCAAAGGTGGTCCATATCGCTACCTTATTGACCAATGTAGCACCTGGCGGCACTGTAGGTACTATTTTGTGCCACCTGATAGCAGGAAGGCCGATGGCACAGCTTAGCGCACTGATCAATGCACTTAAAAGCGCGCTGCGCGGCCGCGGGGTGAAATATATCGACGTGGGCGAGGCTTTGGACCTCTCCGAGTCATCTGTGAAGCGGCGTTTCTTCCGCAACGATTTCAATCTCGCCGCGCTGGATGCTATTTGTGCCCTCGCCAGCTGCGAGATCAGTGATCTAGTCAAACACATGGAGCAGCAGCGGGGACAACTGCAGCGCCTGACGGCGCCGCAGGAAGAGGAGGACACCGCCCTACTACCGATAAGCGTGTGTGTGCTCAACCGCCGGCGCTTTGATGGGATACAGAACTACTTCAGATTCGATAAGCACGAACTGGTACAGAAGCTCGCCTGCCTCGACCGGCCGCGTATCATCGCACTGCAACCCGGGAACAGAATCCGGCTGCTGGTAGACATGAATTTCGGCTGGCTGCCCGGCGGTCCTATAGAAAACATGTTTCTCGATGCCATTCAGAGCGATTGTTTCCACGCGCTTTGACCGTGAGGAAAACGAGTTGATGGTATTGAATGGCATGTTGTCGGACGCACCCAATGCAGAGCTGCATCGCAAGCTGCGGCACTTGGCCACCCTGAACCAGGCGGAGATGGCACTGCCACTCGCAGAGCGTCACGGCAATACGCTGCTACTCGCCGCCAGCGACTGGCCTTACAAGAGGCTCGCGAAGTATCACCTAAAAAAGCCCCCTAAAAGTACCGTCGGGGAGCACTTCTAGGCCGAGGCAATGCGCTCCTGCAGAAAGACGTTGCCTGGCGCATCCGCTCGGCACACTATGCCCCGTCGCTCATAATCTGCAACGACATCGCCAATGAGACCTCTCAAGGCTTGGGGCGGCTCTCCCCATCGGAGGGCCTTAATCAACATCTGGTTAGCCGTTGCGATAGTTTCAAGCGCGGCGATCGTGTGCCAGTCACCTCGCTGAGGCCGACAACCCGTTTCGTGATGCCTCGTCACAAGCCTTCGCTCTCTGCAGGAGGGCACCCATAGCGAATAGCGTCGCACAGCCCCGGGACTGCATTGCGCCCGCTCAGTATTCAGGCCGCGTCGCTCGTGCTCGCGGCCTCGGCTTCCTCGTGTTGTTTGGCAAATTCCTCAAGCATGGATTGCTCGTAAGACTGGGCTTCCTCTGTATCCAGCGGTCGCTCTAATGCAGACCAATCGATGTCGCCATCGGTTGCCAGATTCTCATACTCAAGGATACCCAATGATTCAAACTTCGGACGCACACCGTCAGTCAGCAGACCGATACGGGCGAGATTGGGGATCACGCGTTGAAACAACAGGTTGCGGAAGGTAGACATGACGAAACCATCGAGCACTTTCTTGCGCGCCTCTTCCACATCCCAGCCGAAGTGGCGAAATACGTCGGTAGCCACGAGCCGCTCTCGGCTAATAGCGCAGGCCTCATAGGCAAACTGGGCACGCTCCTCACGCTCTTCCTTTGACAGGGTCTTGACAAACTCCTCCAGATAATTCACTCCGAAAGTCACATGGCGCGCCTCGTCGCGCGTAACGAGGTACACCACATCTTTTAAAATGGGGTCTGGTGTGGTTTCACGGGTGGTCGCAAATGCGGAGAGCGCCAGACCCTCAATCACGATCTGCATACCGATGAACTTCATATCCCAGCGCTCATCCGTGAGTATTTTATCAATGATACTTTTCAGGGATGTGTTGATCGGGTACATCATACCAATGCGCTTTTGCAAATACTTGTTGAAAACCTCCACGTGCCGAGCCTCGTCAAAGGTTTGCGAGGCGGCATAGAGTTTCGCATTGAACGTCGGAGCGCAGGAACACAATTGCGACGCCACGAGCAAGGCGCCCTGCTCACCGTGCAGGAACTGGGACAGACTCCAGGCATTCATGTGCAACCAGAACTCCGCTTGCGTGGCCTCATCCATGGCCAGGTAGGGCTCGTAATCATGCAGGTTCATCATCTCCGGCGCGACAACTTCCTCTGGCCAGGGGCGGTCCCAGTTAATATCGATTTCAGGATCCCAGTTGAGTTGCTTGCCGAGCTCGTAGAGTTTCCTGATGCGATCATCCTGAATGGCGTAATCCCAATTATAGGCACCGGTCAACGGCGTCTGGAAAATCTCAGCGACGTGATCCACGTCAGCTGCCGTCAAAACATCCTCGAGGTCCGGATTTTCTCTGGGGTAATCCGCCCCTGCATAGGTCTGGATTTTGCGTGGCGTTTTCTCATTCCAATCAATCTGCATGGGCTTAACTCCCGTCTCCGCTTCAACCCCAACATCATGGGGGATCCATCGGACTGGCAACAGAGTAAAGTCTTGTCAATTAATGGTCATATGTGGCCAAATAGGCTCATGCCAACTCCGAGTACTCCGGCCCAGTATGTCCTGATCCTGATCGACATGGTCGAGGACCAGGGCTGCGACCGCAGCCAACTGCTGGCCGGCACCACCCTGGCCCATACCGGCATCGACAGCATCGGTGCCCGCGTCAGTGACCAGGACTTTTGGACGTTGGTCGCCAACGCGCAGGCTCTGACCGACGACCCAGCGCTCGGCCTGAAACTTGGTTTGCGGCTTAACCTCAGTGCCCACGCTTTGCTCGGCCAGGCTTTCATGACCTGCCGAGACCTCCAGCAGGTCATGGACCTGCTGCTGAAGTACTATCACCTACTCGCCTCCAACCTGGAGCTGGAATACTCCGAAGAGGGTGATATGTGCGCGATTACCATTCACCCCAACGCCGCCGACTTTGATATTGCCTTTGGGTTCGAGCTGCTGTACGGCGCCTTTATCAATACCGTGCGCGGCATGCTAAACGACCCAGGAGTGGCATTGCGCATGGAATTACCCTATCCAGCACCAGGACATGCGCGCCTCTATCACGAGGTTTTGGGGGAGGACATTCACTTCGAATGCCTGCAGGGACGTATCCTCTTCGCGCGCGCGTGGCTAGACACACCTCTGCCTTCCTCCAACCCCGCTCTGCGAAAACTTTACGAGGCAGAATGTGCACGACTTCTGCGGGACCTCGAGGGCGAAGATTCCGTCGCCGAGCGCACACTTAGACTGCTACGCAAGCTTGAAGGCCAGTACCCACAAATGCCACAGATAGCGAACATGCTGAATCTTAGCCCGCGCACTTATCGACGCCGACTGGACGAGGAGCAGCAATCCTTCCAGAAGTTGCTAGACCAGGTCCGCGCTGAACACGCCACTCGCTATTTGCAAAATACTCGACTGCCCTTGTCGACCATCGCCTACATGGTGGGCTACAGCGATTCCTCAAATTTCCGTCGCGCCTATCGCAAGTGGACCGGCAAAGCCCCGCGCGACGTGCGCGAAGGCTGACATCGCGTGGGCCACACTGCAGGCAACGCACTGCGCATTTACATAGGCCGTGAAGCCGCACGCCGAATTGCGGCAACGGGCTGGTCCCCGAACCTATTCGATCTATTGCTGGGTGCCTCAGGTGGCGCCAAGTGGCTTGTTCTCAGTCAGCTAGACCGGCTGCTATTCGGAGAGTTCCTTGCCGGGGGGACGCGCACGCTCACGGCGCTAGGGTCATCGATTGGCGCATGGCGCCATACTTGTCTCGCACTGCCGGACCCGGTTGCAGCAATCGATCGTATGCAGGAAGCCTACCTGCATCAGCAGTACAGCAAAAATCCCGATGCCCATGAGGTCAGCGAGGTCAGCCTCGGTATACTCGAACACACGCTGGGCAATGAGGGCCCAGACTATCTGCTGCAGCACCCACGCATTAAAACGCACATAATCACCTCGCGCGGCAAGGGTGCGGCCGGCTCTTCCTCTTATGCCCTTCTCGCCAGCGCGATGGGGAGCGCCGCCCTAGGGAACGCGGTGAGCCGAAAATTGTTGCAACTGCACTTCCAGCGCGTGGTTTTCCACAACGCGACCACAATCGACGCACAGTTAAAATTTGACGATTTCGATACACAGCCGGTCCGGCTGACCAAGGACAATGTCCGCCATGCGATACACGCCAGCGGATCCATTCCCTTTGTCCTCAGCGGAGAGCGTGACATCACGGGTGCGCCTCCTGGCCACTACTGGGATGGCGGCATCATCGATTACCACTTTGACCTGACCCAGCTCAACAGTGAGGGACTGATACTCTATCCGCATTTCAGCAATCAGGTATTTCCGGGATGGTTCGACAAGTTCCTGCCCTGGCGACTGGCCAGCACCCACCGCTTCGATCGCCTGGTTTTGCTCTGTCCCAGTGCAGAGTTCGTCGCCTCTTTGCCCTACGGTAAAATTCCGGATCGAGGTGATTTTAAGCGCCTGCGTTACCCCGAGCGGATCAAATACTGGGAGACCTGTATTGCGCAGAGTCAATTACTAGCCGACGCCTTCGCCAACCTGCTGAGTGCAGATGACCCGCTCAGCGGGTGTTTGATCGTGGGGGAACCTGAACCGGGATAAGAGCAAGGGTCCTGCCTTTGCGGCAGATCGCTATCATCCCGCTACCAGCGCTAGAAAAACTGCCCCTGCTCCAAACGATAGCTGACGCCGCAGCACTCCGCAGACATCATTGCCTCCATCACCGCCGCATCTTCGCTGTAGCAGACAGTGCGCTGTTCATCAGGCAAGTCAAAAACCGCTATCGCTCGCCAGGGATCCATTCCCTGGTAAAGTACGGTATAGCCAGCAACAGTGCCCTCCCCCGCGTAGTTCGCCACCAGTTCCCGCACTGGCGTTGCGGCGCGGACCTCCTCGGTAACATCGGCAAAGGCCCAACCGCCGTGCGGAGGCTCCGTACTCCACAAACCACAGGCCTGCTTGGTCAGTAGCCCGCTGACGGTAGTAACAAGACCGATCTCACCGGGATGTTCCCGAAGCAGTTGCGCCATTTTTACCGTCGCCTGAAATACGAAATTGTTGAGCGGACCACCCGCAAAGGTCATCGCGCCGGTAACACTGTCGTCTCCCGAATCATACAGACCAAACTCCTCACGCTGAACGCGCAGCGCGAAAGGAAAACAGGAATACAACTCGCGCAATCTAACATCATTGAAGTCAACCCCCGCCAACTGCATCGCTTTCTTACCAGCATACCGAAAACCCTCACTGGCCCCGAGATCGCCGCGCGCAGAAATCACAGTCATGAAATTGGACTCGGTCGACGCCAAGGGAAATACCCAACGCTGTCGGTCAATGCCCAGCTCCTGGGCTACCGATGCTGAACAGAGAATCAATCCGGCTGCCTGGTCTACCGTCCACTGGCTATTGTGTAGTTTGGTATAGGGAAACGCCAGCATCCGATTTTTCGCTGAGTGCGCGCGAATCAACGCAGGTGTCACCGATTCGTCAACCCAGGCATCGGGGTTGGCGGCTGCAATTTCACTGAAGCGAGCATACTGCGTCGCCATCTGATCGCGGTGCTCCTCGATAGACAAGCCCTGCCGATAACGCAACGCGCTATCCATAATAGCGTAGTAGCCAACGGGCATACCCAGCCCGGCTGCCCCCTCTACCTCTGACATCAGTTCCGCGCCCGGCGTCAGCATCACATCCGGCTCGATGCCCTCTTCCTGCACCGTAACGGACAATTCATCGCCTGCTTTCGCAGCACACTGATCGCGATAGCGCCCTTCGCCGCCAGCGACCAGCATAATCTCCGTTTCACCCGACTGAATGCGCTGACAGGCCCGATTAAGTAGACTCTGCTGCAAAATGCCGAAGTCCGCCAGCAGCGTGCTCGCCCTAGTAGCACCCAGCCGATCCGCGAGAATGCGACCAGGATCGCGATAACCCCACAAGCTGTTGGGCACAAGAACCTCATTCGCGCGGGTAAGCAATTTATCATTGCCTGCGTCTGCTGCAGCCGCTTTGAGTGCTTTTTCCATGAGTGCGACCGGTTCCAGGGCCTGACGGTAATCTGCCTGTTTTTGTTGTACCGCCGCAACGCCGACTAATACCGGGGTGGTAGGAACATATTCAGCCATTCACAAATTCCCCCGCATACCAGTTCAACATTTGAATTTTTTCCTCCAACGGCTTGTCTTCCTCGAATTCATAGACATTACGAAACCCGATAATGACATCGGTCACACCAATTGTTTCCAATTGTTCTATACCCTGCGACGAAAACGCGTTCTGCCCTGTCGTAAACACCCTGAAGGGCTTATCGATAGTGCCATAGTCTTCGCGCAACGCATTGATACGCTTGATATAGGCTTCCAGCTCCGGCAGGTCTGCGCCGGCACACATCCACCCGTCGCCAACTCGCGCGGCCCGCTTCAGGGCAGGCTCCGCATGCCCACCGATCAACAGTGGCGTTGGTGCAATCGGCACCGGATTCATTTTGTTTGCGGGCATATTGTGTGTCACGCCCTGGTAACCGAAATAATTGCCGGTCTCCAGCCCGCGCAAGATGTCAATCTGCTCATCGAAACGCTTTCCCCGTTTCTCCCAGGCCACCTGACATACTGCAAAATCTTCCTCCCAAGGACTGATCCCAATGCCAAAATCGAAGCGATTTCCCGATAGCACCTGTATGCCCTGAACCTGTTTCGCTACCACAGGTACCTGGCGTACTGCCAGCTTGTAAACAAAGGTCGAAAAGCGAATCGTTTCCGTGACAGCGGCCATTGCTGTCACAGCTATCAGGCTCTCGACAAAAGGCACACTCTCAAGGAATTCCCTGCTACCGTCGGCGTTGTAAGGGTACTTTGAGCTTGCTTCTCGCGGGTAACAAATGCTGTCGGGGATCGCTATGCCATCGAATCCTGCCGCTTCTGCGGCACGTGCCAGAGGCAGATAATGGTCTGGGTCGCACATACCGACCTGATAGCTGAATCTCATGAGTAGGTTCCTCCAGTACCGGAAACTGTCCGGCCAAGCGCTAAATGCAGCGGCACACTGTAGCGCCAATTCGCCATCATATCCTCGTGCAACTGCATTTTTTTGCCGCTAGCTTCAAATACTGAACCCTACCGCGACCTATTCTTCTGCTCATTAGTCCGCATGTGTCGCGCCGGGGCCCAGAGGTTGACCGTAACTGAACTCAACAAAATTTCCATCAGGGTCGCGCACACCACAATAATACCCGACTGGATAAGGCTCCTCCCGCGGCTCCCATTCCAACAGGCCCTCTCGTCGTGCACGATCGGCAATCGCATCGACAGCCTCTTTGTCAACCAGTGCAAAACCCAGGTGCGAGAAATCTGTAGCGGCCTGATCCCTACCCGGCCCGCCAGGGATCAGCACCACAATAAACTCTGTTTCCTTGCCCGGTTCAGCCAACCAAACGATGCGCTTACCGCCGCTGAGTCGGTCGTGAGTCAACAACATGCCG
>JABSPW010000247.1 GCA_013214285.1 Halioglobus sp.
GGCCAGGGTAGTGGTTTCGTCACCCTGATGGAAAGTGTGGGCGGCGCCATTGATGCGTCACCCGATACGCGGATCGCTACGATCAACTACTCCGATAAAGATGATGAGATGCGTCTGAATATTTCCGCGGCGGATTTTGAGGGTGTCGAAAAGTTACGCGGTCGTATCAATGACGCCGGGCTTGAGGCGGTGATGGAAAGCAGCAGCACGCGTGGTGATCGCGTCAGTGCGCGACTGCGGGTGAAGGATGGATCATGAAAGCGTGGTTTGCAGGCCTGCAGCAGAGGGAGCAATTGAGTCTACTGGTACTTGCGTTGGCGGTGTTCCTCTATTTATTTTATAGCCTGGTCTGGTCGCCGCTGGATAGCCGGCGGGACGAGTTGAAAGTGCAAAACGGTGTCATTGCCGACTCGCGAGTGCGCGTGGATGCTATGGTGTCTCAGTTGCTGGAGCTACGCGAAGGTGGGGCAGGCGCCCGCGGTGCTCGACGTAATCTCACCTCTGAGATAAACGAATCCACGGGGCGTTTTCAGTTGCCGGTGATGCGCTTGCAGCCCAACAGCCGTGGCGAGATCCAAGTCCGTTTGGAAAATGCGCCTTTTGATAAGGTAGTGCAGTGGCTGCACGAAATGGAGTTCAACAAGGGGCTGTTGGTGCGGGAGGTCTCCCTGACCCAGACGGGCACAGATGGACTGGTCAACGCCACGGTGCGCGTCGCACAGGCGGGATGACATGAAAAAGTCCTGGCTGATCCTGGCGGCTTGTCTTGCCCTGCTGTTTTCCGCACTGCTCTTGGTCGCGGCGCCAGCTCGGCTTTTGTATCTGGTGGTGCCGACGGAGCAGGTGCTCCTGCAGGGTCTTACCGGTACGGTGTGGCGCGGTGCTGCTGCAGCTGTTCAGTTGCGTCTGCCACAGGGTTTTTTTCACTTGGGTCAGGTGCAGTGGTCACTGCGGCCCTTGTCGCTGCTGACCTTGTCACCCAGACTCACCCTGACAAGCCATTGGGGGAATCAAACGATGGCAGGCGATGTGGTGTTGCAGGGCACGCGCGACCTGGATTTTGAGGATCTGGAGCTGCAATTCAATGCTCGCCTGTTAACGAGCTTTGCACCCGTGGCTCTAGACGGTGCATTCAGGTTACAAGTGGCCGAACTAAAAGTTCGCGAGGGTCTGCCGTTTAGTGCCGATGGCCAGTTGGTCTGGCAGGGTGCCGCCTGGCGCTCGCCGCAAGGGCCAGTGCCATTGGGCACCTACGCCATGGAGTTCCAACAGGCGCCCGGCGCGGTGTTACGCGGTAATGTTGAGACACTGAACGGTCCGCTGCAAGCGAGCGGCTTCGCGGAATTGGCAGGCAGGCGTTACGCAGTGGACATAGTGATGGGCAGTGATGCTGTCTTGGATCCGCAGTTGCAGCAGATGTTAAGCCTGATCGCTGTGCCGGAGGGCGTCGGTTACCGGGTTATTGTCGATGGCGATTTTTAGAGTGCCTCTGGTATAGTTCTGCTGACCGTGTTGATCAGGTCTGTCACGTATACTATCGCTGTCGTTTAACACCCGTCATGTGAGATACCCGTCTATGAGTGATACTGACTACAAAAAGTACGAATGTGTAATCTGTGGTTTTATCTACGATGAAGCGGAAGGGCTGCCTGGTGACGACATACCGCCAGGCACTCGCTGGGAGGATGTACCAGAGGATTGGGAGTGTCCCGACTGTGGAATATCCAAGGCAGATTTTGATCTTTACGAGGAGTAGTGCTGCCAATAGCTGCGAGACAACCGCGTTGCATGCAGCTGCTGCACCCGCTCCTGATAAGGGTTCATGACGACGTCTGAATCGCCGCTATTCGCTGTACGCCGGGAGATGGCGATCGCCAATATCGATGCGCTGTTTGTGCCGCGCGCGGATGAGTACCTGGGCGAATATATCCCACGCCACAGTGAGCGTTTACAGTGGCTCACGGGCTTTACCGGGTCCGCGGGTTTGGCACTGATCCTGGCCGATCGCGCCGCTATCTTCGTCGACGGTCGCTACACCGTGCAGGTACGAGATGAGGTCGATCAGGCGAGCTTCGAAATACGGCATCTGCTTGACGATCCGCCTGCCGAATGGTTGACCTCGGTGTTGCCGGCTAGTGCGAAAGCTGCCTGTGATCCGCGCCTGCACACGCTGCAATGGTACCGGGATACTGAACACACCCTTTCTGCCGCGGGCATTAAATTGGTTGCCGATACAAATAATCCGATAGACCGCTGTTGGATTGGCCGTCCTGCTCCCGTCTGCAAGCCGGGTGTGCTGCTTGATGCTGCATGGACCGGCGTATCCAGTGCAAGTAAACGGGCAGTTATCGCGGCGGAGATCTCTGCACAGGGCTGTGATGCGGCACTGGTGTTCGCCCCCGACTCTGTCAGCTGGTTGTTGAATGTGCGCGGCACGGACATGCCGCAGCTCCCTGTGCTGTTGAGTTTTGCGCTACTTGATGCCGAGAGTTCGATGACGCTCTTCGTCGATGCGCGTCGTCTGCCGAAGGGTTTTGAAGCGCATGTAGGGAAGGGAGTGAACGTGCTGCCTGAGACCCAGGTCGTCGATGTGCTGGGAGCCTACAAAGGGCGACGCGTGCTGGCCGATCCAGCGGGTGCTAGTGCCTGGATACAATTATCGCTGCTGGCCGCGGGTGCCGTGCTGGTGTCGGGAAACGATCCGGTGCAATTGCCCAAGGCTTGCAAAAATCAAGTGGAGCTGGATGGCACGCGCTTGGCGCATCGTCGCGATGCGGTTGCGGTAGTGCGATTCCTGGCCTGGTTAGACGCGGAAGTTGCCGCGGGGCGACGACATGACGAGGCGGTTTTGTCGGATCGCTTGTTGGCATATCGCAGCGCAGGTGAGTGCTTTCATGCCTGTGCGCTCGTCGATAATCTGGAGACGCACTGCGGTAACACAGGGGCTGCGCACCCGGTGTTGATGCTTGTGGGCGCCT
>JABSPW010000248.1 GCA_013214285.1 Halioglobus sp.
ATGATTTACTGCCCAATGAGTCCTATCGCCAGATCTGGACGTATGTTGATCAACAATTTTGTGCCCGAGAAGCCTGTCAATTCATGGTTGGCTTACTGCATTTAGCCGCCACCCAGGACTGTGAAGCAGCCTTAGCGCAAGTCGTACTCGAAGAAATAGCTCATGGCAAAAAGCTATCGCTATCGCGCCTAAAACAACGCTATGGTTTAGCTCAAGCGCCTGTGCCTAAGGTTGTTGTAAACCAGCATTCCTTAGCCATGTATGACCGCTTATTGACAGCTCAAGCCGTGACGGAGGAAAGCCATGTCTAGTATAGAAACATTACCCTTGCTGCTCAAACAACTTGGCTTGCCTAGCATGCTAGCGCAATGGGAGTCACTGGCGCAAACAGCGCAAGATAAGCAATGGAGCCCTGGCGCTTATTTAGCGCAGCTATGTGAACATGAAGCAGCGGGGCGCTATCAAAAGCGCGTGGCTCGTTACACCAAGGAGGCTAAATTGCCGTCTGGCAAGACGCTTTCGACCTTTGATTTTGCGGCGACGAAGCAGGTAAAAAAAGCACAAATAGAAGCACTTGCTGAAAATGGCAGTTGGGTTAGGCAAGCCAACAACGTGATTATCTTTGGCCCCAGTGGTGTCGGGAAAACACATTTAGCGGCAGCCATTGGTCACGGCTTAATAGCTCAAGGCGTACGGGTATTATTTACATCGACAACGGCGCTGGTGCAAAAGCTACAAGTAGCTAAGCAGCAGTACAAATTATCAGAGGCCCTAGCGAAATTAGCTCGGATCCCGTTATTGATTTTAGATGATATCGGTTATGTTAAAAAAACCGAAATGGAGACCAGCACATTGTTTGAACTCATCGCTGATCGCTATGAGAGCAGCAGCCTTTTAATTACGGCTAATCAACCTTTTAGCGAATGGGATAGCATATTCCCGGATAACATGATGACGGTCGCTGCGGTTGACCGATTAATTCATCATGCCTCAGTCATCAGCATTATCGAAAAAAGTTATCGGCAAACACAGGCTAATGAAGCCGGGCTGTTGCTCGCTGACAAGCACGCATAATGAATATGAGGACAAGCCTACGGGACATGAGCACAAGCCATGGATGAAATGAGGAAAGCCTAACGGCCTCCCACATTGTCAACCACCGCTTGTGCTCATTTTATCCTCATATGCTGAAGTTAGATACAACAACCATTTTTTAATAGGAGGTACAGTAGATATTTTGCAACTTACGATCGGCCATCTTAATTGTCGCCGATCGGACATAAGGGTCTGTCCCAAAATAACTTGAGCATCTTAGTGGTTTCATTTTCTAGGCTTAATTGTATAATTCCATTCTCCATGAAAACTATTTTTGACTATTTTTAAATTTTTCATTTCATAATCGGTCACCTTTTTACCCTTCATATAGTATTTCTTATCCAACCGTGCTTTCACCACTAATCCTGCCTTGGTTTTCGTTGATTTAATTAAATTTGTTAGGCGACAATTAACTTGACCGATTGACGACAATTAAGATGGCCGATGAAGAAGGCCATATTTAAGTGATAAAGTAGCAGCATTTAACTACTGAATAGGAGGTTAAATGCCAGGTAAACATATCAATCGTCAACAGGTGGAGTTTTATATGAACGCAAGAAGACAACAAAGTACGCAGGCAGTGTCAGCATTGAAAGCTGGTATCAGTGAACGCTCAGGTCGCAGAATAGAGCAAGGTCAGTGGCAGGCAAACAGCAAGCAACGAGATTGGCGCACACGTCCTGATCCCTTGAGCGAGGTATGGACAAGTGAGTGTGTGCCGCTACTGGAAAATAGTCCAGAGCTAAGCGGGATTATCTTGTTGGAATATCTGCAAGATAAATATACAGGACAATACCCAGACAAACTATTACGCACACTACAGCGGCGCATAAAAAAATGGCGCGCTTTATCAGGCCCTGACAAGCCTGTTATGTTCCGTCAATCTCGCGGGCCTGGTCAACAAGGTATATCAGATTTCACCCAACTAAAAGACATCAGCATTACCATAAAAGGTGTGGAATTTAAGCATTTGCTGTATCACTTCCGTCTTGCTTTTAGTGGCTGGAGCTATATGAAAGCGATTCAGGGAGGGGAAAGCTTCAGTGCGCTGGCTGAAGGCTTACAGGAAGCCCTGTGGCGTTTGGGTGGTGTTCCACAGGAGCATCGCACAGATAGCTTATCAGCAGCTTTTCGTCATACTCGCCAACCACAAACAGATGATATAACTCAAAATTACGAGGCGTTTTGCGCGCACTACCACTTAACGCCTACCCGTAACAATCGAGGCAAGGGGCATGAAAATGGCGCCATTGAATCACCACATGGGCATATTAAACGGCGCATCAAGCATTCCATAGCCTTGCGTGAGTCGCACGATTTTGAGTCGGTGGCGGCGTATCAAAACTGGTTAGAAGGTGTTGTTGGGCAGCACAACAGACGTAACGCGAAAGCATTAGTCGTTGAAAGACCTCATCTACAAGCATTACCCGCCTTTAAGAGCTGTGATTTCACCGAGGTCGTGGCACGAGTCAGTTCCTCGTCGACGATTGATGTGCGTCGTGTTACTTATACGGTACCTTCTCGGCTAGAAGGAGAGCACCTACGAGTTCATCTGCACCATGACCGGCTTGAATGTTTTCTCGGCACAACGCACGTGATTAGCTTAACACGGGTTTATCCGGGCAGCAAAACCAAACGCGCCAGGCAGGTAGACTACCGCCATGTGATCCACAGCCTAGTGAAAAAGCCGCAAGCATTTCGCTATTCGCAGTTGCGAGATGATTTACTGCCCAATGAGTCCTATCGCCAGATCTGGACGTATGTTGATCAACAATTTTGTGCCCGAGAAGCCTGT
>JABSPW010000249.1 GCA_013214285.1 Halioglobus sp.
GACGTTGTACCAAAGCGGTTGGCACCAGGGTGTGATCGGTATCCTGGCCTCGCGTATTAAAGAACGTTTGCATCGGCCCACGATAGTATTCGCCGATGGTGATCCGGGTGAAATCAAGGGTTCCGGTCGCTCCATCCCCGGAATCCATATCCGCGATATCCTGGACGCCGTGGCTGCGCGCAACCCGGGGCTGATCACGCGGTTTGGTGGCCATGCCATGGCGGCGGGCCTGACGTTGCCGCGGGCAGCATACGAGGAATTCTCGGCGGCCTTTGCGGACGAAGTGGAGCGGCATGCCGAGGACGTGCAGCTGCAGGCTGTCATTGAATCGGATGGAGAGCTTGGGCCAGAGCACTTTGACATAGCGCTGGCGACTGAGCTGCGATTTGCAGGGCCCTGGGGGCAGCACTTTCCGGAGCCGGCGTTCGATGGCCGCTTTCGCGTGATCAGCCAGCGGCTTGTCGGTGAACGGCATCTCAAGTTGGTCCTCATGCCGGGAGGCACGAATGTGAGTGTGGATGCTATCGCTTTTAATGTCGATGTAGACCAGTGGCCAGATGAAGCAGTGCAGTGGGTGCATTTGGCTTATCGTCTCGATATCAACGAATTCCGCGGCGCCCGTACTTTGCAGTTGGTCATCGAACAGCTCGTCGCAATCTGAGCATTATGACCCGCTGTGGTTGAATGCGATAGCATGAGTATTGCAGTCGAGTGGTCTAACTGGACGACAGTGTGCAGTCCGTTGGGGGGAGAGAAACCATATGTGGAAATGGGTAGGTGGTCTCACAGCTATCATGTTACTGGCATTGGTGCTTGTGATCCTTAGTGCCCCCAGGGATGTTCGTAATGTGCTGGTCAACTTGCCCACCGATCGCGATGTGCTGTTCTGGTCGGTGCCGCAGCGCGATGCTCTTTTTCGGGCAATGGACTGGGTACCACTTATCGCCCAGACTCATGTTATTGAGGCGACCGGCCAAGCATTTCCGTTACCGCCCGGCGATAGGTTATCGATTGCAATGGATCTTGACCGGTACATGCTCGAGCAACGTACTGCCGCGCTGATCATCGTGCAAGATGGCAAGGTCCGCTTCGAAAGCTATGCATTGGGTTTCAACGCCGAGGGGCGTTGGACCAGCTTCTCTGTTGCCAAGTCCCTTACGTCGACCCTGGTTGGAGCGGCCATCCAGGATGGCTTCATTCATAGTATCGACGACAGGGTGTCGGACTACATCCCGGATTTACAGGGCTCAGCTTACGATGATGTATCGATCCGTCAGTTGTTGACTATGACATCTGGGGTTCGCTGGAACGAAGATTACGAGGATAAGCAGAGTGATGTCGCGCGTTTTAACGAACACAAAGCAGAGCCGGGTATCGATGTTACGGTAAGCTATATGCGGCAGCTGCCGAGGGAAGCGCCTGCGGGCACCGAATGGGTCTACAACACGGGAGAAACCAACCTGATAGGTGTACTAGTCAGCGCCGCCACGGGGAAGACGCTGGCAGACTATCTGTCTGAGAAAATATGGGGGCCTTTCGGTATGCAGCAGGATGCGACCTGGCTCTTGGGCCCGACGGGGCATGAGATCAGTGGCTGCTGCATTCAGGCGGCGACCCGTGATTTTGCGCGTTTTGGTCTTTTCATCATGGGTGGAGGCAAGGTGCAGGGCAGAATGATCCTGCCGCAGGGCTGGATCGCTGCCGCCACGACGCGTCAAGTCGGCATCGGCTATCCCGGTAAGGGCTATGGCTATCAGTGGTGGACCTACGATGACGGTAGTTATGCGGCGCAAGGTATATTCGGCCAGGGTATCTTTGTCGACCCGCAGCGTAAGCTGGTCATCGCGTCAAACAGTAACTGGCCTCGAGCCACAGATTATGCCATTTGGGGTGAACAACGCGATGCGTTCTACCGTGCGGTGCAGGCGGCTGTAGATACTGCGGGTGCTGCACATTGACCTTGCCGGCCAAAATCCGTCGCGCTGATGCGGGACCTGATTGCGCCACTTTTGAGGATCTGGCGGGGTCGTCTGGGGGTGCATCGTGAGCCACGGCGAGTCCGGGGTGCCCGGACGGTCCGGTAGTGAGCGGTCTGCTGCGGCGGATGATTGCTGTGATACGTCAAAGCAGCGTGACTACCTGTTTTGGGGCAGCCTGCTGGTCGTGGCCATGGCTTACCCGCTGGGCGCTTTGGCGCCGCACGCACACGACTCGGCCCTTAGCGTGTTTGCCGGTGGCGTCTATGAGCTGTTTAACAACATGTGGTGGGGTATCGCCATCGGTATCGTCTTCGTTGGCATCCTTGCGCGCGTGCCACGCGAGCTGGTGATGGCTATGCTTGGCCGCAAGGCCGGAGTCGGCGGACTGTTTCGCGCGACCTTGGCCGGCGTGTGCCTGGATCTTTGCAGTCACGGGATTCTCGCTGTGGGTATGAAGCTCTATGAGCGTGGAGCAGGTATTGGGCAGATAATGGCGTTTCTTCTCGCCAGCCCTTGGAACTCGATCTCCCTCACTCTAATCCTGGTTGGCTTGATTGGTATGGGCTGGACACTCTTGTTTATCTTGTTTTCGGTTGTCGTTGCTATAGTGACCGGTTTGATATTTGACGCGTTAGTAACGCGGGGACAGTTGCCCGTTAATCCGTGGCAGGCAACACTGGCGAAGGAGCGGCCACTGACCGAGCAATGGCAAGAGTACCGCACCGGTTTGCGCTTTTCCCTCTCTGGCGCTGCGGAAGTGTTGCGCGAAGGGTTTGCCGGTTCCAGGGTGGTGATCCGGTGGTCGCTTTTCGGCCTTGTGTTGGCCGGGCTGATTCGTGCGCTGGTGCCAGAAGACGCGTTTGCCACCTGGTTTGGCGCGTCCCTGGGCGGGCTCTGGCTTACTTTA
>JABSPW010000250.1 GCA_013214285.1 Halioglobus sp.
CGGGAACATGCTCATCATCAACGGCGAGCAGGTTGCGGTCGGTGAGGCGTGCAACGGGATGCGCATGGTGTTTGCGCTCACGTTGGTCGTCTACGCGTTTGTGTTCGGTACGCCACTCAAGCCTGGAACGCGCGTGGCGCTGCTGGTGCTGAGCCCGCTGATTGCCATGATGTGTAACGTCGTGCGGCTCGTGCCCACCAGCCTGATCTTCGGGTACGGAAGTTCTGATTTGGCCCAGTCGTTCCACGACATCGCTGGCTGGATCATGCTGCCGATTGCGCTGTTCATTCTCATTGGAGTCCTCCGCACTTTCCGGTGGCTGGACTTCCCGGTCACTCGATTCCGGCTTGCTAGTCAATGATCCTCCGACACCCCATCTCGGCGCGCCTCGCAGCGGCATCGCCTTGGATCTCCATGATCGTGCTGATGCTCTTGGCGATCCTGCTGCCCAACTATGTGCGGTTTGACCCGGCCGCCAGTCAGCGCAAAGCCGAGGTTGTCGCATCAATGGACAACGTGCCCTACCTGATCGACGATTGGATGGGTGTCGACGACTTTGATGCGGTTCCCCCTGAGGCACAGCAACTTCTGAAGCCCAACGCGGTTTTCAGTCGGGTCTTTAGCCGTCGCGGCGAGCCCGCCGTTCATGTTCTGGTCGTCCACTGCGGTGATGCCAGAGACATGATCGGTCACTATCCGCCAGTCTGTTATCCCAGCACCGGCTGGATCGAAACTGAGCATCCAAAGAATGGAGAGCTTGCGTTACAGGGTGACCGGTTACCGGTCCGGTTGTATGAATTCCGCAGGTTGGGCAGCGCGGGTACGGAGCATCGAATCAAGATCATCAACGCCTTTGTGTTGCCAGATGGGACGATGACGCGTGAAATTGACGATGTCAATGGGCAGTCGGAACGGCTGGCGTTATCGATCCAGGGGGTTGCGCAGATGCAGGTAATCACGAGTGCAGGCATGTCCTGGGACGAAGCGATCGCGGCGGCCCAGCAACTGCTAAGGGGTATGCCGGATATGTTCGGGGCGCTGGGCCTTGGACAAGGAGCCGCCCCAGATGCCTAAGTCAGTCCAACAGACGGAATTGGCCATTCACCAACCGTTCCCAGAGTACGGTGAGGTCAACTACCAGGCACCCCAGGGCAATTCATCGGGTGGTTCGTCGCTGTGGGAGATGGTCGATGACCGGCTGCGCGGCCGTTGGCGGCTTATGTTCATTGTCGGCGCGGTGCTTGCGGTCGCGTGCATGGCGTATGGGTGGATGTCGGGCAAGATCCGCTACCAGAGCGAAGGATCCATACGGATTATACCGACGCTCCCGCACCTCATTAAGAAGACCGATGAAACGCGAGCGATGCCGCACTTTGAAATGTTCCGAACGACACAGGTGCATTTCCTTAAAAGCAATCGTGTTCTAGACCACGCGTCCAAATCACCTGAACTCCAGGCGGCGACCGGAACAGAGGTCAGTCCCAGAGGGGTGCTTGAGGGTCTGAAGGTAAGATCCGACCGGGAAAGCGAACTCATTTTCCTGGCGGTCGAGGCTGATGATCCCAAGTCTGCCCAGGCGGCGCTCGATGCGGTCATCGACGCATATACGGATATCTATGGGCGCGCTGGAAGTGATGATGTTTCCACCAAGCTCAAAGAGCTGACGGTCTACCAGGACGACTTGACGCGCCAAAAACGGCTCAACAGAGTCGAGCAGCAGCGGATTCTGTCGCGTTACGCAAAGCTGGACCTGCCGGAGTTGCAAGCTGATAAGCATCAGGAGATGGATGGTTTCCAAGACCGCCTGTCGACAGCCAATTTTGCTCTCAGCGGTGCATCGGGCAATGGTGGGACAGTTCCGTGGAATACACCGGTCGATGGTCCCCAGGACCTTTATCTGGAGAGCGTGAGCCCCCGATTGCAGCAGCTCAGGGGCATGATGGATGAGGCTCGCACGCATTTCGCTTTCGTGAGAGAGCGTTTCAAAGACGGTACCGCGCAGTATGTTCGCGCCGAGAAGCGTGCCGAGACGGCGCAGATGCTCTATGAAGAGGAATATGGCAACGCCATCAAGATGGCGGTTCAGATTGCCGACTCGCTGCCCGTGGGCGAACTGGTCGATTTTCGCGGCCTCTCCGCGGAGCGAGTCAAAGAGGAGATCAGCGCGATCTCAGATGAGCTGCAGGCGACTGAAATTGAGGCGCAGCGCATCGCCACCGATATCCAGACGCTGGGCGATCTGGCGATCGGTGAGGAGCAACTTGCAGGTTCGATTGCGACCGCGGCTCGCCGGCAAGATCAACTCGAACTGGAGGAGGATACGCTGCGCAAAGGACGTATCAGTGTTGCCCAGCGCGGCGACATGCCGTTTGCTCCTTCCGAGGACAGCCGCAAGAAGCGTGCCATCTTGGGATTCGTTGGTGGATTTGGTGCCAGCTTTGGTCTGTTCTTTCTCCTCGGCTGCGTCGATCGCCGCGCCTACGGATCACGGCAACTGCGTTGTGAGGCGTTGCCGGAGGCCCCAGGGTGTCTGGGTGTGCTGCCCGACTTAGGACACAGTCTGCGCGATCCGGAGTCGAGTGATATCGCAGCTCACTGCGTACACCAGATTCGCAACCAGATCGAAACGGCGCGCGAGGATAGAGACGGCTACGTCATCGCGATCAGCAGCCCCTACCAGGGCGACGGCAAGACGAGCATCGTGATGGCACTCGGCTGGTCCTATGCCGCCGCTGGATTCCGAACCCTGCTTATCGATTGCGACTTGGTCGGACGGTCGCTGACCCGGCAGCTTGGCATGATCGGCCGCGCCGGGCTCAGGGAGATGCTTCACGGTACAAGCCTCA
>JABSPW010000251.1 GCA_013214285.1 Halioglobus sp.
AACCTGCGCTCCATATAAGGGCCGTTGACGTCGCCCCCGGGGCCACTGAGAGGCCCGCCGGCACCGCATTCCAAGATCGCCGCCGGTGCCTCCGCGGTATCACTGCACGCTGCCAGCCCGGTCACAAGGAGCACGGCGCAGATGGCGTGGCTCACATAAACGAATCGTCGCATACTGCAGGTCGCCTAATTCGGCAGCGCAGCGTAACACGTTATGCCTCCTCAGCGCTCCTGCAGTGCCGATGACCGCTTAGAACGTATACGCCGCAGTCAGCCCGTACACGCGCGGCTCACCAAATTGGTAATAGGGCTCGACGATATAGCCATTGCGCGGATCATTCGCGAAACTGCCGAACCCGCGCACATAGTAATCCTCGTCGGTCAGGTTGCGACCCCACAAGACCACGCGCCACGCCTCGTGCTCCCAGCCAAGGCTAGCACTGAGGAGATCATAGGCATCAGATTTTTCATTGTGTCGGTCCGAAAAGTAAAACGAATCTCTGCCCTCGACCTCCAGGCGCAAGAAGAGATCCATGGGCAGGTCATAGCGCCCCCCAACCGAATATTGATAACGAGGCGCTTGCGCCTGTTCGCGACCGGACAAATCTTCTTGAAATACATTCACGTACTCGTCGAATTCGGTTTCCAGCAAGCCGATATTGGCCCACAGCATCAGTTGATCGGCAGCGCGCCAGTCCACCTCAATTTCGGCGCCATAGTTCTCACCCTCAGCGGCGTTACTGGTGTAGTCGATAAACGTGGTGGCTCCGCCCTCCTGCGGAATCAACAGTGAGCCTCGCACTTGCTGGTCGTCGCGATCCATGTAAAACAGTGCGATGCGCGCCTGTAAACGATTGTCCAGTAGGCGACTCTTTAAACCCAACTCATAGTTGATGAGCGTTTCTTCATCAAAAGTGCTGACCGACTCCAGTTCGATAACGACGGCAGGGTCTACCGTAGCCTGGATATTAGCCAGAATACCACCGTTCACACCTTGTGCACGATAACCACGCGAGACGGACCCGTACATCAGCGTCGCATCGTTCCACTGATACTCCAATGCGATTCTGCCGCCCCACATATCGTCATCCGGGCTGAAATCAACACGGTTGTTGTCGCTGTAGTCGGTATCCCTTTTCTCCCACCGTAGGCCGGTAATCAAAGTCAGTACATCCGTTAAGGCAGTATCAATCTGACCAAATACCGCGTAAGTGTCGGTATCGTTTTCGCTCTGAAAGAAAGGCGCGAAAGTGTAGGTGCGATCCAGATCTTCTTCATTGCTGAGGTGATACAAGCCGACTACCCAGTCACTGCGCTCGTTAAATAACCGCGACCGCGCATTCGAAAGGAAGCGAAGCTCGGCACTGAGGCTATCGCGCTTGCGTTCATACTGGTCGTAGGAACTGTACGCGTCAGGATGAAAACCAACAAAAGTCCAATCCTCGTCATAGGCGTAGGTGACATCGGTATGGGCCACGCTGAATCGGGTTTGCAGTGATCCCACAGTAAAATCGGAGCTAGTTGCCAGGCTCCCCGCAAGGGATTCCTGGATATCCTTTCCCGGCTGATCTGACAGTGTGGTGCGAGTGTTGTCCAGGGAGAACGCATCGTAACCATTGTCCATGTCTATGAAGGTAATGCCGAGATCCAATGTGTGGCGGTCGTTGGCCAGCCAGCGTAAACGAGCACGGCCAGTGAACTCGTCGCGATCGGCCGTATCACTATCACCAGTGAAATCGTTGTCCTGGTAGCCATCACTGTTGAACTGCTGCAGAGCGATACGGTAAAGCACGTCTTCGGTAATGGGGCCACTGCTGACACCGCCGAGGCCGTAGGCACCGTAATTCCCGCCGGTAGCTTCCAGGTAGTAGTGCGGCTCATCGGTAGGTGCGTTGGAGCTGATACTGATCAAACCGGCAAGGGCATTCGCCCCGTGCAAGGTGCCTTGTGGTCCCCGCAGAATCTCCACCTGATCGACGTCAAAGGTGGTACCGAGACTGCCGATGCCGCTGAAATCCACGCCGTCCAGCAACACACCCACCGACGCGTTCAAGGGCTCCTGGAACTGACTGCGATCTCCAACACCACGGATCTGGAAATAGCGCGCCCGGGAACTGCCGCTGGCAAAGTTGACGTTAGGAGCCGTGCCGAGAATCTCCTCCAGATGCTGTGCGCCGCGTGCAAAAATCAGCGGCTCACCCAGGACCGAGATGCTGGCACCGGTTTCCATGAGGTCAGTATCACGAAAGTCTGCGGTGACCAGGATCTCCTCCAGCGGGTCAGCGGCAATTACGGGTAGGCTAAGTGCCACCAGGCACAGCCAGGAACAAGACACGTGATGTTTCACAGGCTCTCTCCATCGTTCAAGACAGTCAGAGACCCGGTTTTTGGGACCTAAAGCGCGGAGGATTGTAGCCACCTATTCCTACGCCGGTGCTAACCGGATCAGGTTCAAAGGGTTCACCACAGCCTGCCATGGCCAGGGTATCTCAGGCTTTCGCCACCCCTCAGGTACGAGTGCACTGCAGACACCACAGCGCCGCTGCATGATAGCACCTGTGTCAACGAAAATGAAACAAGGAGGCACTGAGACCCTGCCCCATCGCGCGGCGCGATCAACGAGATGCAAACGACGACGGCACGGGCGGCGTCGCGTCGAGACGATCTAATACGGCTCAAACGCTAAAACCGTGCTATGGGACGGGCCGCTTGCGGTAATAAAGCCCCCGCTGTTGCAAACAACGAGGGCGGGCTTGAGTCGTCCTGATCAGGCGGCGGCAAATGGCTGGCCGACCGAACGTCGGATTGAAGCCTATCTGAATAGTTGT
>JABSPW010000252.1 GCA_013214285.1 Halioglobus sp.
TTCCAGACGCTCCATTTCCAACAAGAGCAGTTCGGTCTGCCACCGGGTGCGTTCAGGGAGATCCTCAAGCACCTCGGTCAGTACTTCGGTCACGCGTGCGACGCGGTCGATGGCCTCGGCGCTTTCCCGTACCCCGCCTAGGGGCAAAGAAAGCAATTCGGTGATGCCCCGGTCACGATTGGCGGCAATCTCTTCGGAGGCTCGGATGAGATCGATCGCGAATCGACCTCTGATGGGCGAGCCGGCAACGAGTGCTTGGATGTCTTCCGAGACGGCCGCATGTGCTTCAGGTGTGAGCAGTCCTTCGGCAATGTTGGTGATTTCCTGCTTGAGTTCGCGCACCGTTCTGAGCGCCAGCTCCTGGTACTCGCCGAACTCCAATGCGCCTTGTTTTCCGCTCAGGTATTCCTCGTTCTGGGCGCACAGGACCCAGGTATCGAGAAGGGCCGCCCGCGGGTCTGGCACCAGCACGGCGGCCTGCATGGCGGGTATCACGCGCAACTTCCACCGCAAGGTCATCTCTTGCAGCTCACGGCTGTGGGTACTGAATGCGATCTCGTCAGCGGTGGCCGCGACCCTGGCCGAGAAATAGTCGGCAAAACCGACCAACTGCGTACGCAGTCTCGCGGCCTCATTGGGCGTTTCCGGCTCGAATGGCCCGAGTGGTTTATCCAGATCCACGGTGCTGTTGGACTTGCATCCGGCAAGGGCGAGTCCGGCCGCAAGTAGAACAGTCGTGAGACAACGAATCATCATGGCCGCAGTCTACTCTGGTGGCGTGCGGCAAGCACCTGATGGCCGGCGAACAGCCCCAGCCCCACGAGCGGTAGCACCAGCCAGGGCAGATGATCTGTCCACGGCGGCCAAGCTGGTCCCACATCGACCTCAAGCGAGATCGACTCGCTCAGTTGACCGTCCTGCACGGTGACATCGACGCTCCACCGGCCCGCCGTGGGGAGTGTCACCAGCGCTGCGTACATCAGCCGGTTGGTGGCATCTTGCCGGGTCGCCCGCTGGGTCATGCGCTGGCCCAGCTCGTCGGTAAGAACCACGTCCACGCGTGCTGTGAGCAGAGGTTTCCGCGTGGTCTGGTCCTGTACGAATACGCTGATGTCGGCTGGTCCGGCACGCAGGGGCACCGGGGCGCTGAACACGGTGATGCGCCAGGGACCGACGCTTTCCGATGCACGAACAACACCACCATCGGCCTGCACCTGGGCCGATGGCAGACCGGCCCACAGCAGCAGCACCAAGATGAACGTCGATCGCCTCATGGAAGCATCATCCCCCGCATTTCCATGGGTTGATAGATGATCCAGATGCCGGCGAGGTAAAGCAGGGCTGCCACAATTGCCCAGGGTGTTGCGAGGCGCAGCGCCGAGCCGGCGCGTCCGGCCACATGGAGCGACACTTGCCAGCAGATGACGATCGATCCGAGCATCCCGGCGCCCAGCACCACGATCTCCAGTGGCACGAGCCAGGACGGTGACAGCGCGCAGCACGACATGAACCAGATCGGATCCCCGAGCCAGGTCACGCCGATGTCCATCAGGCCGCGCTGCACGACCGGGGCAATCGTCCCGGCGCTGGTGACCAGGTGGAACACCATGTGCACGAACCACATGGCAAAGCCGATCGGGATCAAGGTCGGTGTGAAGCGGCAGGCGATCTGGTCCCATGGCACGGGCACTCGGGACCAGCGCCGCCCCCAGGCTGCCGCGGCACACACGGTTGCAGCCGGTACCACCAGCAACGCCCCGATCAGCAGTCCCAGCACGACGAGCCATCGGTGTTGGGCGAGACCCGCCGCGTCGGCGAGCCGATCGATCCATGCGACAACCGGTCCGACCATACCGGCGGCGTTGGCGAACGCGCCGAACACAAGCACGGCGATGAGGGCCGTAATGTCGACCCGTTGCGACAGTCGCCCGATGGAGGAGCGAGTTCGGTCGTGCAGAAGGTCGGTGCCCGGCATCGAGGCCATCAGGCCGATGTTGTCGTGCGGGCATGCCGAGACGCAGTCCAGGCAGAAAGTGCAGTCGAGGTTTCCGACCTTCTTCGGCTGAAAAAGATTGGTCGGGCACCCGTCAACGCGGTCGTTGCCCCGGATGCAATCGTGCGTGGTACAGCTGGTGCAAATGCCTGCATCGCGCACCTTGACCTGAAGCGGTGAAATCGTGGAAGAGACAAAATGGAACTGTCCGATTGGGCAGACGTACTTGCAGAAGCTGGCGCCGCGGAAGATACCGTCGATCGCAAAGGCGGCCACGAAGTAGCCGATGATGATCCACGCGGTCCACAGTGGTGATGCCCACAGCCCCAGTACCTCATAGGCCGCCAGATACGCAACGACCAGCCCCACGGCGAGCCACTTGCTGCGCAGCCAATGGGGCCAGGCTCGGCCACGGGGGAGGAGCTTGCGTCCCATTGTTCGAGGAAGCGTGAACGGACACACCATGCAGAAGAAGTTGGCGCCCACGAGCAGACCGATCACGACAAGCCCGCGCCAATGAATCCAGGGGACCACGCCGGCAAGATTCATCGGCGAAGCTTTGGGGCCCAGCAGTCCGTCCAACACGATCAGGGCCGCAGTCAGGAGCATCAGTCCGCGCAGCATCAGCCGAACGCGGCGATCGCGCAACAGATGGCCGATTCCCGGAATCGCCAGCAAATCGAAACTGCGGTCGATCTGACGACTCGCGGAGCGCACGGGCGCAGCCGTGCCGCCGGCAGATGTCAGTACGGGTAGTGACACAGGCATGCCGCCGGGTATCGCAAGGGCTGGCGTACGCCGAGCCCACTGAAGCGAGAC
>JABSPW010000253.1 GCA_013214285.1 Halioglobus sp.
GCCTGCGGTTTGCGAGTGAGTGAGTTGCCCAGCCTGCAACTGGTTCAGATCAGCATGTACCAGGGTGTGGTGCGGGTCTTTGGCAAGAGCAGCAAAGAGCGCCTGGTGCCCGTGGGCGAGGGCACGCGCGTATTCTTGAATTTCTCTGTCAGCCTTGAGGATGGATCCGAGGTGGATACCAACTTTGGTGATGAGTCGGTGAGTTTTGTGGTTGGGGATGGTAGCTTGTTGCCCGGCTTCGAGCATTTGTTGTTTGGCATGTCAGCGGGAGAACGTCAGATGTTCGTTGTGCCGCCGGAGAACGCTTTTGGCCAGCCCAATGAGAGTAATGTCCAGTGTATACCACGCGAGCAATTCGACGAGGATGTGACACTGGAGATCGGCTTGGTGTTCTCGTTTCAGGAAGCCAGCGGCGGAGAACTGCCGGGTATGATCATCGCCTTCGATGCGGCGGAAGTAACCGTGGATTTCAATCACCCCCTATCGGGCAAGACGATCCTCTTTGATGTGCTGATACACCGCGTCGAACCGGCGGAACTGCATTAGCGCACCCGTGGATATGCCTACCCCATGGCCTCACCATGGTATCATGCACACTGGAGGACTGGAGCGAAAGCGCCGAGGAAGCAAAACTAGTGGAAATCAGTCTCGCTAATCCGCGTGGCTTCTGTGCCGGTGTCGATCGTGCTATTGATATCGTCAACCGCGCGTTGGAAGTGTTTGGCGCACCGATTTATGTGCGGCACGAGGTGGTGCATAATAAATACGTGGTAGAGGACCTGCGCGGCCGCGGCGCTATTTTTGTCGATGACCTGGACGAGGTGCCTGACAGTTGTATTGTTATATTCAGCGCGCACGGCGTGTCGCAGGCGGTGCGTAAGCAGGCCGGCAGTCGCTCCCTGAAGGTGTTTGATGCCACCTGTCCCCTGGTCACCAAGGTGCACGTTGAGGTGGCAGGGTATAGTCTTGAAGGTCGCGAATGTATCCTCATCGGTCATCGCGGACATCCTGAAGTCGAGGGTACGATGGGGCAGTACGATCGCAGTGGCGGCGGCGCTATTTACCTGGTTGAAGATGACCGGCAGGCGGCAGAGCTGCAGGTGAAAAACCCTGATAATCTGTCCTACGTCACACAGACGACGCTTTCCATGGATGATACCGCCCGAGTTATTGCAACGCTGCGTGCGCGGTTTCCAAATATAGAGGGGCCGCGTAAAGATGATATATGCTACGCGACCCAGAACCGTCAGGATGCAGTGAAACAGTTAGCCGCCACTTGTGATCTGATGCTGGTGGTCGGCTCCCCTAACAGTTCCAACTCTAACCGTCTGCGGGAGCTTGCCGAGCGTATGGGAGCGGAAGCCTACCTGCTTGACGGAGTCGAGGACATTCAGCCTGAGTGGTTGCAAGGTAAGACGCACATCGGTGTCACCGCTGGTGCATCCGCGCCGGAAAACCTGGTGCAAGAGGTGATTGCTGGTCTCTGTGCGCTGGGCGCGAAGGCGCCTGTGGAGATCGCCGGCCGGCCAGAAAACATTACCTTTTCCCTGCCCCGCGAATTGCGTATTGCGGCGAAAAACCTCTAGCCCATTCACTCACGTCCGATTAGTGCATTATCCAACAGATGCAGGCGTCTTCTGGTCTTCGCTCTGCTGCGCCGTTAGGCTTTCTGACCCTACAATTGACAGGATGTCACAATGTCTAATCCGCCTGTGGTACAGGGATTTACTCTGGTCGAACTGATGTTGGTTCTCGCAGTGCTGGCTGTTGGCGCGGTGCTTGCTGCACCGAGTTTACAGCACCTCCAACAAGATAGTCGGCTGAGAATGGAGTCCGGTCGCCTGTTGGTGGCACTTCACCTCGCGCGTAGCGAAGCCATTATGAGGAATGAACCGGTAAGCTTGTGTCCATCCGTCATGGCTGTGACCGGGGTGGCTGAATGTGTCGGGACTTATGCAGGGGGCTGGTTGGTCTACGCCAATCCGGGGCGCGACAAAGTCGTCGATCCCGATACCGATGAAGTCATTCGAGTATTTGAGGGGCTGACACAGGGCTACCGATTAACCAATCGCAGGGCCTCCCGGTCTGCGTTCGAGTTGATTAGCTATCTGCCGGAGGGTACCACGCGCAGTAATCGTACTTTCTTGTTCTGTCCGCCGAAAACCGCGCTGCGACAATCGCGGAGCATTGTGGTCAGTATGGTCGGACGCGCGCGACTGTTGAAGGATAGGGATCCATGTCCTGTCGTCTGAGGCTGCACGACCAGGGTATCGCGATGCTGGAATTAATGATTGCGCTACTGATTTTCTCTGTTGGCGTCATGGGTTTTGCTAGAGCACAACTTCTGGGCAAACAGGCGGCTTACGACGCGCTCCAACGGTCTATCGCTACGGTACTTGCCGGCGATGTCCTCGAGCGCATGCGCGCGAATGCCTCTCATGTGCGGTTGGATTCGGTGCACGCACTGGGCGGCGCAGCCGGATGGCTGCCCCGACCAGCGGCCGATTGTGAGACCTCGTCCTGTGTTGGAGCACAATGGGCGGTGTACGATCTATGGCACTGGCAACAACAGCTTCGTGGTGGCACGTTGCTTTATCCGCAGGCCTGTATTGTCACTACCGCGGGGACGGTGCGCGTCGAGATTAGTTGGCGAGCAATGTCGCGAGCAGTGGACGAGGGTTCATCGCCCTGTGCTGAGGACGGCGGACGGCGCCATCGGCTCACCCTGTTTTCTTTCCTAGGTAGCGCATGAAGTCTTTTGCGCGACAGTGGGGACAAGGGCGGCTTTTGAGCGGTTT
>JABSPW010000254.1 GCA_013214285.1 Halioglobus sp.
TGGAGATGGGCGGCTGGGTGGCCCATGGTGCTGCGCTCTACCTGCTGATCAATACGCTGCCCGGCGACCCGACCCTGTGGGGGTCGCTGTTCTTCTCGGCCAGTTCCTCCGTCCTGGGGGCCGGCAGCGGGCTTCCAGGAGGTATCGGGGCCACGGAGGGCCTCCTGGGTGCTTCCTTGAGCATCATGAAGGTGCCAGTCGAACACATGGCGCTGGCCATTGGTGCCTTCCGGCTCTTAACCTTCTGGATGTGGATTCCGATCGGCTGGCTGGCCCTGGTGGCGATCCGTCGTCGGAGCAAGCGGGAAATTACCAACGCCGAGGCGACGTGAGTCGAGGATGATGGCCGCGACCAAACAGACCAGATACCCATTCACCGTAATCCGCCAGCGCTTGCGCCAGCGGGGTGATGCGGTGCTCGACTTCGCTATGGGACGTCACACGCAGACGGTGCCGGCCGACCTGAGCCAGTTCATCACCCAGAACATCACCCTGGCAACCCGTCGCCGCACGCAAAGCGAGGTCGAGGCATTCACGCAGTGTGCTGCCGCAATGCTGCAGCGCGACTATCAAGTGACGGTCGATCCTGCTGACATCCTACCGACACCCGGCGGCCGGCCCGCCATGAGCGGAATCGTTTCCAGTCTGCTGTCGCCCAACGACGGCGTGCTGGTCATGCAACCGGGTTACCCTGCCTTTGCGCCGCTGGCCGCAGCCCAGCACGCGTTGGTGCACGAGGTCGAGCTTGATCCGGATCAAGACTTTGCACCCAATACCGCAGCACTGGGCGCTGATCAGTTGGCCGACGTTCGAATCGTTTCCCTGAACTACCCCAACAATCCAACTGCAGCGTTGCTCTCCAACGACCTGATCGATGCGCTTGGCTCCAGGCTGCCGCCTGACACCATTATCTTCAACGATGCGGTCTATGCCCCACTTACTTTCGAAGCGCCACCACAATCGCTCCTCAGCTGGAATGGACGACAGCCGTTGCTCGAGCTGCACGGACTGGGCAAGCTCTTTCCCATCGGCCCGCTGGCCATCGCGATCCTGGTCGGCGCCGAGCCCTTGATCAGCCGCATTCGCGATCATGGCGATTACGCCTGGCCGCAGCTCAGTTCGCTGCAGCTGAAGGTGGCGATGCGCTGCATCGAGGACACTGAGCACTTGAACACGCTGCGCAAGGACATCGCCTCACGCGTCACCGCATTACATCGGGTGCTGGGCGAACTGGGCCTGGCCCCCTATCCCACACCTGCCGGCCAGTATGTGCTTTGTCCGGTACCGACCTCAATCCGCGGGACGCCGATGAAAGACGCCGGTCATGCCGCCGAGGTTCTGCTGGACCAGTACGACCTGGCCGTGATGCCGTGGGAGACTGACCACCACGGGTACCTCCGCTTTTCATCGCTTTACCTTGCCGAGGAACTCGAGCGACTGCGCCAACTGGCCCCACTGGGAGACTGATGGCCAAGGCGAGCACAAAAGGCTCATGGGCTTGGCTGGTGCTGGCAATCGTCGTCGTCATCGGCGGCCTGGCAATCTGGCAAGGCAACCGGCGCGTACCGGGCAACCCGACAAAAGCCCTGGAGTTGCATGGCACAGCGGAATATGCAACGTTCCCGGGTGACAGCATCCGCATCGGCACATTCAACATTCACGGAGGCAAAGGCGACGACGACAAAGTCGACTTGGAGCGCACCGCTGCATTACTGGATGACCTGGATATTGTCGCGCTCAACGAGGTCGATGGCGACCTTTTCATGCGGCGCAACCAGGCGGGGGCAATCGCTGATTCGCTCGACATGGCGTGGGTCTTTGCCCCGACCGAGCGAAGGTGGTGGCACGACCACTTTGGCAATGCACTGCTGACGAACGTCGGCCTGAACAGTTTTCAACAGATTGCGCTGCCCGGAACGCAGCACGAGGGACATCGCAATGCGATTCTGGCAACCTTCAGCCTAGGCGATCAAGACGTTCGCATCCTTGCCACCCACATCGACCGGCGCATCGATCGTCAAGTACAGTTGGCAAAAGTGATCGACCTCTTTCTGGCATTACGAGCGCCGGCCATACTGATGGGCGACCTGAATACGCGTCCCGACGATCCCCAACTGACAAAGCTTCTATCGAGCCCCGACGTGGTCGATGCCGGCACGATCGATAGCGACCTGCCCGACCGACGCATCGACTGGATCATTGCCCGAGGCCTACGCCCTGTCGCAGCGGGCCATGTCGACAATGACGCGTCCGACCACCCGCTGGTCTGGGCAGAGTTCGCTGCGGAATGATCGGCCCCTTGTCCAAGCGCAGCTGGCTTCTGCTCATTGTGGCTTGCGTGCTTGTCTTCTGCGTGAACCTCGGTGGCGCGCGCGTCCTGACCGACCACGAGATGGACATCGGCGGCGGCGCCCGCCAAATGCTGACCGACGGCGACTGGCTGATCCCGCGGCTCGGCGATCGGACCTGGCTGGAAAAGCCGCCATCGCTGCACTGGCTTGCAGCGATGTCCATGAAGATCTCTGGCAGCTCCGACGAATGGGTCATCCGCATGCCATCGGTACTTGCCGGCATCGGGGTCGTACTGCTTGTCGCCCTACTCGTGGGATGGTGGATGGGCGAGAAAGCCGGGCTCGTCGCCGGCCTTGTCCAATGCACATCGTTGTATGTGGTGACGTATGCACGGCTCGCCGAGGCGGACATGTTGCTGGCATTCAATGTCGTGGGCGCTCTGGTCGTCTTCGTGCGACTGCAGGGCATCGGCCTCGATCGACCTTCG
>JABSPW010000255.1 GCA_013214285.1 Halioglobus sp.
GCGTGTTCCGTGAGCGTCTTCCGCGCGGCGGCACGAGCGAGCCGCTGTACGGCACCAGTCGAGCGGCGGCCTTCGGCGACGTCGATGGAGATGGTGCCGTTGACGTGCTGGTGGCGAATCGTGACGGCTCGGCACACCTGCTGCTCAACGTGGCGCCCAAGCAGGGGCAGTGGATCGGCCTGCAGGTGGTGGACGAGACCGGCAGCGACGCTTTGGGTGCAACGGTGCGCATGAACGTCGGCCAGCGCACCATTCACCGCGACGTGCGCGCTGCCTACAGCTATCTGGCGAGCAATGACCCGCGCGTGCACGTAGGTATGGGCGACGCCCAGACCGCATCCAACGTGATCGTGCGCTGGCCCGACGGTTCCGAGGAGTCCTTCGGCGACCGAGAGGCCGGCAAGTACCACACCCTGCGCCGAGGCCAGGGCCGGTAGCGCCCGAGCCCCGCAGCCGCCATGCCGGCCCCCGCGGATCGCCTGATGCGGTCGAAATGGCCCTTTGCGGCCAGGTTGCCGGGGAAACAGCAGCTCATCGCAAGACGGCACCAGCCTGGCGACATAGAAACAGTGCATGGGGAATGTCCCAGATCCGGAGGACACTGAGAGCCCCGGGCATCTTGATAGGGCTGAATTCGCCCGTCGTTACCAAGAGGCGGCGCGCAAGCTCTGGTGTATTGCCGCAGCCATCGTTCCCGACCGGGCCCTGGTTGAGGACGTGCTGCAGGAGGCGGCCATGGTGGCCTTGAAGAAGATCGACACCTTCGACCCGTCCAGCAACTTCGCGGCGTGGATGGGTCAGATTGTGCGCTTTACCGCGCTCAACCATGCACGTCGGGTCACGCGCAGTCGCGTGTCATCGGTCGATCCGGTGATCCTCGACCACAAGACCGCCGCGGCCGGCCAGCGCAGCGCAACCAAACCGCTCAGCCCGCGCGGCGACATCGCCCTGGACCAGGAAGCCTTTGATGACAACGTCGTCTCGGCGTTGATGTCGCTCGACGAGATCGCGCGCGCCTGCCTGCTCATGAAAGTGGTGCTCGAACTGTCCTATCGCGAGATCGCCACCACCCTCGACCTGCCCGAGGGAACGGCGATGAGCCATGTGCACCGTGCCCGAAATGCCCTTCGACAATCACTCTCCCCGGTTGACGACACAAGGACGCCCAGCGTTTGACGGAACAACGCAACAACGCGACCGACCAAGCGATCGACAGCGCTCTGCGCCGGCGACTGTCGCCGCCTGATGATGAGACGCTGGCGCAAATCGTGAATGACGCGGTCGCCCGTGCCACAGCGGCGCCACCACCGGTCGCCGGCGTCATCGGCCGCACACGCCTGTGGGCCGTGGCCGCGGCTATTGTCGGCATGATCGTGGGCGGCTGGCTCTTCTGGCAGGCCGTGGCGCCCAGGCCGTCCAACCCGTATGACCAGCCATGGCGCAGCGTCGCACAGGTGTACGACGACACCGTGCAAGACTTTGCGCCCCAGTGGGTCTGCCGCGACGATGCCGAGTTTGCGCGCAGCTTCGCCGACCAGCTGGGCCAGCCCCTCCTGCTGGCCCAGAGCGGGGGCGTCCAGGCCCTGGGCCTGTCGGTCTGCAACACCCTCTCACCGCGCACCCTGGTGCTGCTGGCCCGAGCCGACGGCCAGGAGGTGCTTGTCCTGGTGGACCGGATCGAGCGGGACCGCACCATCACCCTGCCGCCAGAAAGCAGCCTAAAGTTATTTCGACGGCAGATCGGCGATTTAGTGCTTTACGAACTAACGCCCAGAGAGCAACCTGCTGTCATCGAGCACTTCTATCAACGGAACGCATCGTGACCCCACGCACTGTGCCATCCAACCCCTCCCGCGGCTTCACATTGATCGAGCTGGTCGTGGTCGTGGCCATCATCGTCCTGCTGGTGGGCATGACGGTCAGCGTCGGGGTGAACGTCGTCGAGAAGTCCGAGGTGCGCCAGACGCAGAACATCATCCAACTGCTGGACACTGCTGTGCAGGAGTGGGAGCTCGCCGCCGATCGGAAGCTGAGTTACGGGATGGATGGTCAGGGCCATAGTTTCGCAGACCCGAGAGCGACTTACGACGTGCAATCCTCTTCACCGCACGTTCTGATGCTGCCGGATCTTCTGGCCACCGTATCGGGCAGCCCGGCGGCAAAGAGAATCATCGCCAGTATCGATCCTGATCGCGTGTACCGGTTCGACACCACCGCACCGATGCCGCGCTGGCTTGGAGGCGATGACCCCGATGACCCGGACGGCAGGGCATTAAATGCGAGCCTTTTCTATGGCACGGGTACGTACAACGACGGCCAGCCCCTCAGCGGCCTGCTGACCGTGTTCGATGCCTGGGGCAACCCGTTGCGCGTGGTTCATCCGGGAGTCGTAGTACCGATTGCCTATTCGGGAAGTTCCGGTTACACCATCGATACTGACGGTACCTTGCGTACCGACAACGAAAACGTATACGGCGTCGCCATGAGCCGCCAGATCTGCTTCGTCTCGGCGGGCCCCGACGGCAAGTTCGGCGACGTCTCGGAACCCCCTGACACCAGGCTGTTCAAGCAGACACTGGACAACATCTACTCGTATCGCCTGGTCCAATACGAGGAAGATGAAGATGAACCAGTCTGGACAGGTCCCGACTTCATCGCACCCGACCCGGAGGCCCGACCCTGACGCGCCGCGGCTTCACATTGATCGAGCTGGTCGTGGTCGTGGCCATCATCGTCCTGCTGGTGGGCATGACGGTCAGCGTCG
>JABSPW010000256.1 GCA_013214285.1 Halioglobus sp.
ATTGCTGAAGCATGTTGGTGGCAGTGCACTGCTATTATTGCTCTCTACTATTTTTGCGTTGGTTTTGGCGGAGTATATTTTTAGGGCATTTGAGCAGCTGCAGTGGCGACGGGCGGTAACATCGCACCAGCATGAGCTGTATACCATGCTGCCGGACAGCCCGTTGGAGTTTGCATTGCGGCCGCAGGTTGCGCGGGAAAATCGCATTCCCAAAACGGGTGCAGTCTGGTCTTACCGGATTAATTCAGACGGTTTTCGTGGCGATGATTTTGATCGGCGCAGTCAGCGACAGCGCGTCGTTTTTGTTGGCGATTCTTACACATTCGGTTGGGGCGTTGCGCAGGATCAGGTGCTACCAAGGGCGGTAGAGCGTGAGTTGGCGAGACCACCCTACAGCCTGCGTATTGACGCTTATAATCTTGGTGTACCGGGATACAACACAGTGCAAGAGTATCATCTGCTGGCGCAAGCATTGGATCGCTATTCACCGTCTGCCGTGGTATTGGGCTATGTGATGAATGACGCACAGCCGCAGCAAAATGTGCATGTTCGACCATCTATCTATTATGGTGCAGTAAGGTCTTGGTTTTTGGCTTTTTTAAAACAACAGATCAATCAAAAGATCTATGGCGGTGAGCCTGTCTTTGCCAGTGGCGTTAACGTGCACGATGCGGACTATGTGAGAGAACTCAAAGCTAAAACGCACAACTGGACCGCGGGCCATAACGCGTTTGTGGCTATGGCGGCACTGTGTAAAGAGTACGCTGTGCCGTTTATCGTTATTATATTTCCATCCTACAACAAGCCCTTTACGGATCGATACCCGTTTCGCCCCATACACCACGCCGTGTCGCAATGGGCGCAGCACGCCGGCGTGCCGGCTATCGATATGCTCGACCATGTGGCAAATCAGGATTATCGGCTATTGCGAGTGGTAGGAGATGGCCACCCTAACGCGCAGGCCTTGGCGCAGACCGCAGCGGTTATTGCGCCGCTGTTGTATGGAGTCCTGAGCGACTTACCCCTGGCAAAGACCGCGATGGATGCATCGCAGTTGGCGGATAAATAAACACTCGCTAGCGATGAGACACGTGCCACACGTCCTGTTCCTGGATGGCTCGAACAAAGGGGTACGGTCAGGGTCAATGCCAGACCTGCTCCAATGTATCACTGGTGCCGCTTTCAACTTGGGCGGATGCTAGATCTGCGGATTCAGCATCCAGCCGGAGGTAAATTAACCGCAACAGGGGCGGAGATAGCAGAGGCATAGTCATCATCGGTTGCCACCGCAGTCAACTGGGTGTTCGCCCCGGCCTGCGGCGGGCTGTTCCTGGTAATTGAGTAAGGAGCCGTGGTGTCGACACCAAGCCACTTGTTGTCGTAGAAAAAATTCACTTGCGTGACGTTGCCATCCGAATCTTCCGCATTGGCAGTGACGGTAAAGCTGTCTCCGTTCTGAAAGCTTGTGCCTTCACTCGGCGCGGTCAGCGCCACCGTGGGGCGATCGTTGGTATTTTCTTCAAAGTGAAGAATCAGCTTGGGCCGTGACGTGGGGTCAACCGAGTATTCACTGGCTCGGAAAGATTTTTGGTTGGGATCACCCGTCCCACGGATCAACTGCCAGCCGTAGTTGCTCCGTGCCCCCAGGCTCATAGCCTGCACGGAGTCAGTGACATCGAGCACGAGCCATCCCGGATTCCAATCCGCGTGGGCCTCCGGGCTGCCGTTGGAGGCATAATCGGAGCCAATGCCGCCTGCGCCCGGCTCATTCCATGGAATGCCATCGGCGGCCTCAGTCCAGGTGGCTTCGCTCTCGACCCAATCGATCAGTAGCGGATGTACACGATAAGTGGAATCGGAGATAGTCGATTTATATAGGTAGAGGGCAGCGAAGGTAACCGTCGCCCCCTGCGGAACCGGCCCGCCTTCATTAGAGAAAATAGGAAAACGCACGAGCGTGTTTGCCAGGTTTGTGCCGCTTCTGAGCAGGTTTTCGTCCCCCCAAGGCAGGGTCGTATGAAAACTATCGAGGTACGTATCGGAGGCACCCGAATAACCACCGAGCCCCTCCTGCAGATACACGAGGTCATCCGGCGCCACGTCAATTGCCACCGCCGTCGAAACCGCGGTGATGCCGGTGTCATCCGTCGCCGCCGCGGTCAGCATGTGACTGCCTTCTTGCACTTCCCAAAGCATGGAGAAAGGTGCGGTCGTATCAATACCCAGAGAGCTACCGTTCAGAAAAAACTCAACTTCTGCAATAGTTCCGTCCGAATCGCTCGCATCCGCGCTAAGCGTGATACTCCTGTCCTCCACATAGACCATTGGTCCCGCCAGCGAGGCGCTCATACTCACCGACGGTGGATTATTGATATGGTTTGTAACGGTCGCCGTTACCCTTGGAGATATGTAGGAATCTCCATTGTCATCAGTAGCGATGGCCTCAAATGTGTAGAAACCTTCCCCAACAGAAGCCAGCGTTTTGGTATAAGGCGGCTCATCCAAAACTGCAAGGGTTTGACCATCCAATAAGAGCTCAACTTCTACAATGTTACTTTCCTGGTTAGCAGCCATGGCCGTCACCACAATGTCATTGCCCGGGACAATAAACCCGGTGCTTGTCGGTTCAGCTATGGTGATATGCGGATCATTGTTAGTGGGCTCGGTCCAGTTTTCCGGTTTATAGATCCATATATTGCCTGCAGCTATATCCTGCAGCGCCATAAAAGCGTCAATTTGGGCTATGTA
>JABSPW010000023.1 GCA_013214285.1 Halioglobus sp.
AATACGGAAGTCTCGCAATTGCAGCAGAAGCTCGATGAGGCCAGAGCGCGACAGCAGGCACTGGCCATGCGCGGCCAGACCATGCAGTCGCGTATCCGGGTCAAGCGACAAATCCAACGGGACGCACTGGACGATGCGTTCCAGCGCTTCGAAAACTTTGAGCGGCGCATGGATACGCTCGAGGGACAGCTGGATGCGATGGATATTGGTCGCGAGGTGAGGCCTGATCTGGCAGAGCAAATCAATGCGTTGCAGGAAGACGAAACCATCAGTAACGATCTAGAACGTTTGAAGGCAGAGATGCAGGGTGGTGACAAAACCGGGAAAGCCTGCTGATTCAGCAGCGCAAGCTCCGGCACGCCTGGCTTTTAATGGTCTTTTCAAATTGGGGAAGCGTCCATGGAATTCTGGAAATTTATGTTTGTACCCACGATCTTGTTTTTGACGGTGGTGGCCCCCATCTGGATCACTATGCACTATCGCAGCGTGAACCGCTCCTCGCGTAGCCTCAATGAAGAGGATCGACAGTCGATCGAGGTAATGCTCGAGACAGTCGATCAATTGACCGATCGTATCGCTGCGCTGGAATCCATTTTGAATGATGATCACCCCCAATGGCGGCAGCAGGTAAGAGGGCGTAATGACGATTCAGGCACACGGGAGAACAGTAAATCATGAACAGACAACGACGCAGACAGCAGGCTCCTCGGGATGATAGACGAGGAGGTGTGAATGCATTCAAGCAGCGCCGTCGTGAGGGTTGGGGTCTCAACCTGTACCGTAACAAACGTGAGGGCATCATCGGAGGCGTGGCTGCTGGACTTGCCGATTATTGGGACGTGGCGCCGTGGGTCGTGCGATTGATATGGATCGGAGCGTTTTTGTTCACGGGGTCACTCGCTTTTTGGGCTTATATCGGCGGCTGGTTGCTGATGGCGCGTCGGTCCACATTGCTTGACCGTGGTGGTGAAAGTACTGGAGAGCTCGACTACGCAGCGGCGGTTGAAATGGAGTATGACGAGCGCTATCACCACTACCGGCCGCGCAAGGTCTTTCGCTACAGCGACAGCACCTCCGTGCGACTGCATCGCGCGCGCGAGCGGCTCAGCGCGGCGTTGCGACGAGTCGAAGACATGGAATCCTACGTCACTTCACGACAGTACCAGTTGAACAAGGAGTTTTCTCGGCTCTGACCTGTGGTTGCGCTGCGGCGCCGTGCCAACATGGGCTGTCGCGTCTTATAGCCTGTTCTGGTGGCGCGCAACGTTGGGGCGTGTGCACCGCGGGAGGCGCGGTGCGTTGATCCCTCAAGCTTCGTAAGCCGTGCGTTTGGCGTTGCCGTCGATGCGGCCCATCCAGGGCGCAGTCGGGCTGTCCCAAAACGGTGCAAGTTGCTTCAGTGGGTACTGCGACCGGATGAATACCTGCCGTCAGTGCTGTTAAAATATACAGCTTTATGCCTGTGTGTTATGGGCAGTGGGCGCCTGATGTGTCCGCGGTGTTGCTGTCTTGGGTCGATTAACCAGACTGGGTCACACTCCGAAATTTTTTTGCGAGAAATCCTTGCTATCCTTACAAAACACGCTATTTTCTTACACAGCACGTTGCTTTCCCGGCACGTGCTAACACGTCCCCTGGCCGATGTTTCTGCCCCGAAGCATACGGCTATTTGGCCCGCTTTCACCTGGTGAAATGCGGGCTTTTTTATGGCTGATAGGCTTATGATGGCAATAATTAATGTAATTGATTAGGATGACAGGCGGTACTGTACACAGTTTTCAAGCTCTGGAACGGGGCTTCCCAGCCCGACTGGTGCCACCGCTTTGCCCCCTGCATGCGCCATCATGGGCCGGCGCGGTCGGCTGTGCCCAGGATGACGCTGGTTGAAGCAACGACCTGACCAGCCTTAGGATCGGACGCCACAATGGCCAATCCCATAAAAATCCGCTTGGCGGATCTACTCGAGCATGACCTGTTCATACCGCGTGAGCTCAGTTGGCTGTCGTTTAATGCGCGGGTTCTGCAGGAAGCAGCGGACGACACGGTGCCGTTGATTGAGCGCCTGCGGTTTCTGGGTATCTTTTCCAATAACCTGGATGAGTTCTTCCGCGTTCGGGTGGCGGAAGTGCGGCGTCTTATCGCCGTATCCGGCGGTGATAATCGACAGCAAGCGAAGGATTTGCTCGGCGCTATCCAAAAACGGGTAGTGGAACTGCAGCGAGAGTTCAATAAGATTTATCGCGAGCTTCTCGCAAGCCTGGCTGTTCAAGGCATTTACCTGATTACCGAGAAGCAACTGGATACGGGTCAGGCTGCTTTTGTGCAAACCTATTTCACTATCACAGTGCTGCCCGAGCTCGAGCCTATATTGTTGCGAGAAGGGGTAGCGATACCGTCATTGAACGACGAATCTCTATATCTCGCTGTCGATATCAAGTCGAAAAACAAACGTCACTTCGCCGTGGTAGGGGTGCCCACCGATAGGCTAGATCGATTCGTACAGATACCGCGTCGTGCTGGCCGCTCAGGAAAAGGCAGCAAGGTCTTTATAGCGCTGGATGATATTATGCGCGCTTGTTTACCACAGATGTTTCGGGGCGTGGTGCCCATAGACTCCGGCAAAGCCTATTGTTTTAAATTCAGTCGCGATGCGGAATTGGAACTGGATGCAGGGATCACCCAGAGCCTGATTGACAAGATGGCCTTGAGCTTGAAACGCAGGCGCAGGGCGGAAACCGTGCGTATGGTCTATGACAGTAATATGCCCCAGCGCGTCTTGGATCAACTGAGTAATAGATTCGGATTTGGCAAGTACGATAGTTGGATAGCTGGTGGTCGCTACCACAATTCGAAAGACTTTATCGACTTTCCCGATGTCGGCCCCAAACGACTCTCTTTTAAGCCGCTGCCGTCAGTGCGTATTCCCCGGTTGGACGAGGGTGGTTGTATATTTGACGCGATTCAAGATAAGGATGTGTTTCTGTATTTTCCCTACCACCCCTTCGACTATGTGGTCGACTTGCTGAAAACAGCAGCGCTGGATCCGCAGGTCAGTACAATAAAAATATGCTTGTACCGTGTTGCCCGGGATTCCCGTGTTATTGATGCACTGGTGAATGCGGTGCAAAACGGCAAGCAGGTGCTTGCGGTTGTGGAGCTGGCCGCACGCTTTGATGAAGAGGCTAATATCAATTGGGCCCAGGCGCTTACGGAGAATGGCATACACGTCCTTTTCGGGATTCCTGGTCTCAAGGTGCACAGCAAGTTGTTATTGATAGAGCGCCGAGAGGGCACTACGTCGCGATTCTATAGTTATATCGGCACGGGCAACTTTAATGAGAAAACCGCTAGGCGTTATACCGATTTCTGCCTTATGACGCATGATCAGAATGTGGGTAAGGACGTCCATAGCGTCTTCGACTTTATTCAATACAATTACAAACAACCAAGGTATCGGCTGCTTTTGGTGTCTCCCCACAGTGTTCGCAGGGGTTTGTTAGAGGCGATCGAGCAGGAAATTGGAAACGCTCGGGCGGGTTATCGCGCGTCGATGACGCTTAAGTGTAACAGCCTTGTGGACAAAGAGGTGGTGACGAAGCTTTATGAAGCGAGCCAGGCAGGTGTAGAGATTCGCTTAATTGTGCGCGGTATGTGTTCTCTACTGCCGGGTGTGAAGGGCATATCGGAGAATATACAGGCCATCAGTATAGTCGACCGGTATCTTGAACACCCGCGCGCTTATGTTTTTTATAATCGGGGTTCGCCTCGCTATCTGATTGGATCAGCAGATCTTATGACGCGCAACCTGGACTACCGGGTCGAAGTGTTGTGCCCCATTTTTGATGAGGATGCCCAGCGACTGATACAGGATATGTTGGATCAGCAGTGGCACGACAACGAGAAGGCGCGGATTCTGGATCAGGGCCAGGCCAATGGCTATGTAAAACGCAAGAAAAAGGCGACTAAAATCCGTTCGCAATTCACGATACATCGCTACCTTGCCACGGGGAAGTTGCCGCGGTATCCAAAATCCAAGATGAACCAACCGGCCCGTCGACGCCTCAAGCGCCGACGTTAGGTCTCCCTTGCGTGTTCGGGGTAGGTGTGTACACTGCTCGCCAGGACACGCCTTGAAGGTTAATACGTTTGGATTGACTGTAACGTGCGCCGGTGACGCCTATGGATGAGTTGGTTCGTTTTGTGATGCCTGGCCCGGCGGCTCCATGTGTCCTTGGCAGCCGCGGTTTGGCCGGCGCGTTTTCCAGGAGCAATGCGTAATGGCCGGTAGCAGTCTGCTGGTGTTGCTGGACGACATTGCCGCGGTCCTTGACGATGTGGCGGTCATGACCAAGGTCGCCGCCAGGAAGACTGCCGGTGTATTGGGCGACGACCTGGCGGTGAATGCCGAAAAAGTCAGCGGTGTGCGTGCTGAGCGCGAGCTGCCAGTGGTCTGGGCCGTTGCGAAGGGCTCTTTCTGGAATAAGTGCATACTGATACCAGCCGCACTGCTGATTTCAGCGGTGGCGCCCTGGTTGATCACCCCCGCTATGATTTTCGGCGGTCTGTATCTCTGCTTCGAAGGGTTCGAAAAAGTCGCGCAAAAGTTTTTGCATGGGTCTGATGAAGATGCGATCCGCCACGAGCAGCGGGTCGAGACTCTGCAGAACGAAAATGTCGACATGATCGAGTTTGAAAAGAAGAAGATCAAGGGCGCGATACGCACGGATTTCATACTGTCAGCGGAGATTGTGGTGCTGACTCTGGGTATCGTTTCTGCAATGGATCTACTGGGGCGGGCGCTGGTGTTGAGTGGGATCGGTTTCATTATGACGGTGGGTGTTTATGGACTGGTGGCCGGTATTGTCAAGCTCGACGATGCAGGCCTGTACTTGATGCGACGGCGCGGGGAGGGCGCGTCGCGAAGCCTCCAGCGATGGCTTGGAGAGCGTCTGATTGCCTTCGCGCCTTGGTTGATGAAATTATTGGGCGTCCTGGGAACGATTGCAATGTTTATGGTGGGAGGCGGCATATTGGTGCACAGTTTTCCTGTGCTCACTGATGTCGTCGAGGCGCTTAGCGCCAGTCTGGGAACAGTGACGGCTATGGGTCCCTTGCTTGCCGGTCTAACGCCAACGTTGTCGGCAATGGTGATCGGTGTGTTTGCCGGGGCATGCGTGCTGGCTGTGTTGTCACTATGGCAGCGCTTGCGCATAGCGACCATCTAATATCACTTCAATAGCGAGCCCAGAATGCCACGGAACAGCTTGCGTCCGACGCTGGAGCCTGCCGCGCGGGCGATACTCTTGAGGAAAGTTTCTCCAGCACTGTCGCGGCGAGTGGATCGGCGCGACGTTCTTCTCTCCGCCTTCGCTGCACGCTCTGCTAGCTCTGCTCCTCGCGCCTGCTCCTGACGCGCTGCAATACGCTCCGTCAGCACTTCATGCGCCGAGCGCGGATCTATGGGCTTGGCATACCGCGTGTGGTTGATATCGGCCCGGATAATCATCTGGCGCTCTGCGTCGGTAGCTGGACCCATGCGCGACCTCGGTGGTCGGATCAGGGTGCGTTGCACCGGAGTGGGGATGCCCTTGTCTTGCAGCGTAGAGACCAAGGCCTCACCCACACCCAATTCGGAGATGGCGGCTACGGTATCGAGGCCAGGATTTTCGCGAAAGGATTCGGCCGCGACCTTCACAGCTTTGCGTTCTTTTGGCGTGTATGCGCGCAGAGCGTGTTGTACGCGATTGCCCAATTGGGCCAGTATGCTGTCGGGGATGTCGCTCGGACTTTGCGAGATGAAGTAAACCCCTACGCCCTTGGAGCGGATCAAGCGCACCACCTGCTCGATTTTTTCCAGTAGTACCTTCGGCGCGTCTCGAAACAGCAGATGGGCCTCATCAAAGAAGAACACCAGCACAGGCTGTTTTGGATCGCCAAGCTCGGGCAGCACTTCAAATAGCTCTGACAGCAGCCAGAGGAGAAAGGTTGAGTATACGCGTGGGCTCATGACTAATTTGTCTGCCGCCAGGATATTAATCATCCCGCAACCGGTCCGATCGGTGCGGATGAAGTCCTGCAGCTGCAGCGCCGGTTCGCCAAAGAAGGCCTCGCCGCCTTCTCGCTCCAGCAACAGCAGCCGGCGCAATATCGCGTTGATAGAGGCCGTGGAAACATTGTAGCCCGGCCCCAATTCCTTGCGGTATTCACTGAGGAATTCAAGTGATGTGCGCAGGTCCTTGAGATCCACCAGCAGCATGCCCTCATCATCGGCGAACTCAAACACCAGCATGACCACACTTTCTTGGGTTTCGTTCAGGTCCAGAAGCCGTGAAATGAGCTGTGGCCCCATCTCCGAAACGGTAGAGCGCACGGGTGTGCCTTGCTTGCCAAAAAGATCCCAGAAAACGGTAGGATAGCCCCTCTGGCAATAGTTTCGCATGCCGATCTTCGTCGCTCTTTCATCGATTCTCGCGTGCGCAGTGCCTGCCTGGGAGATCCCTGAGATATCGCCTTTCACATCGGCCAGAAATACCGGCACGCCAAGGTCCGAGAAACCCTCCGCAAGGCACTGCAGCGTCACCGTTTTACCGGTACCGGTGGCGCCGGCGACCAGGCCGTGTCGGTTGGCGTAGCGTGGGTTGAGCCCGATCTGGCCTGCCTCGGAGCCACCGATAAGGATGTTGGTCATTATTGGTCTATCCTTGTACTTCATACAGGGGTGGAGTGCTGCACGCAGTATAATCAACCACCCGCGGGGTAGCGACAGGAATCTGACATGCGCTGGAAAGGGGCACGACGCAGTGGCAATGTGGAAGACCGGCGTGGACAACGAGCCACTATGGGCGCCGCAGGGTCAGCCCCTGCGTTGTTGCGCCTGGTACCGATGTTGCTGCGCACAAAAGTGGGCCGGGTCGTTCTCATCGGTGCGGTGGTTGCAATAATCGGCGGACAGATGCTGGGGGTCGACGTCCTTTCTGTGCTGATGGGCGTAGGCGGCTCTCGCTATCAGCAGGCGCCACAGCAGCAAAGCACAGCAGATCGTGAGGTCGTGGACTTTGTGTCGGCAGTATTGGCTGATACGGAGGAGACTTGGCATGCGCAATTTGCCGGGCTGGGGCGACACTACCGCGAACCGAAACTGGTGTTATTCAGGGGCAGCGTCAACTCCGCTTGTGGTTATGCTACGGCGGCCGTCGGGCCTTTCTACTGTCCCGGTGACCAGAAGCTCTATCTCGATCTGTCTTTTTTTCAGGACCTTGCGGTACGGCATAGTGCGCCGGGTGATTTTGCGCAAGCCTATGTCATTGCGCACGAAGTGGGACACCATGTACAGACCTTACTTGGGATCAGCGAACAGGTGCGCGCCGCTGGCCGCGGACGCAGTGAGGCTGACGTGAATGCGTTATCTGTTAGTCAGGAGTTGCAAGCCGATTGCTTCGCTGGACTCTGGGGGCATGTGGCAAACAAGCAACGACAATTACTCGATCCCGGTGACCTGGAGGAGGCTCTGCAGGCTGCGGCGGCGATTGGTGACGATCGCCTGCAACGCGAAGCGGGTGGCCGTGTAGTGCCCGATAGCTTCACACACGGCAGTTCGCAGCAGCGGGTGCACTGGTTTCGCGTGGGCTTTGAGTCGGGCGATTTCGCTGCCTGTGACACCTTTGCGCAGGACACGCGTTGACTGCGGCGTCGATGCCGATGGTCTGCATAGGTGTGGAACCTGTCGCCTTTTCGACCGTATTGAAAACCCGACAGGTGGTTCTGTGGTCTCGGATTGTTGATGATGATGGCGACAGTAAAGTATGACAGGAGGGCTTCCATGACCGCGATAGAGCACCGTATTATCCGACAGACGTTGCAGCGTCGTGAGACGGCAATTGGGTATCGGCGCAGCAGCACCGTCTGGGTGGAGCGGTTGATAGCCGTATTGGCCGCCACGGCGGGTTTGCTGATCGTTGGCAGCTATGCTGAGGAGATGCTTTGGTTGCTGCTGGCGGTCGCGACAGTGGTGACCCTGAGATAAAACGTGTGAGCGTTGCTCTAAGACGATTTGGTACTGGCGAAGGTCTGGTTCCACATCGGTCGCATCAGTGGGTTTTCGAACCCGCCCTGCAGCCTGCGCTGCAGCGGCCGGTGGGGCCACTCGTCGGGTAATACGTCGCGAGCGTGATCTAATGTGTCCGGTTCATGGTGATGTAGCGGCGATCTGATTTTTCAGCAGGGACGCTGACGAGGTTATGAGCGTGTGATCCGTGCCGACCTTAGTTAGCTCACTCTGCCACTGGTGCTGGGGGGAACATGTATCGGGGTGGCGCCTGCGCCGATGATGCTGTATCCGCAACCTGGAAATAACGCACACAGTCCTGCCATGCACGATGCCTTTATTACGTGAAGCCTGCCGCAGTTAGCGCTTGCCCTGGTCCCCGTCGCGATCACATTGGTCACCTTATATCGTTGGTCGTATGGGATAGGCACGCCTGTTTATGCCCACGGCGTATGTTGGCACAGCTCCTCCTGTTCGGCTATTTGCTGGCCTGGCTATTTGGTGCCGGACACGGCTGGTTGATTTTTCTGGTGCTGGTGATTAGGTTGCTCGCATCCCGCTGGATTGCCCTTGGCATTGTGCGTGAGTATCGACCGCAACTGCTCGCGTCCTCGCTCCTGGCGATCACAGCGGGGGGCGGGCTGACCCCTCGTGTTGATTACGCAAACCGTATTACAGCTTCGCCCCTGGTATCTGCCGCGGTATATGATCCACTGGCGGGGATGGTATTCGCCAATGCGATGACTGCTGTCAGTCTCGCTGCCGAGCGCATGGATGCGGCGCGGGAGCACCGCGAGGCGTGGCCGCAGGTGCGGTTGGCCGCTTATCAGGCCGCTATGATTCCTGTGATTAACGCTCTGTTGGCAGTGCGTCTCGTCTCTCTGTCAGGCATGATGACTGAAAAGGTTCTCTCGGGCTTTTCACCCTTCGTGGCCGTGCGCTATCAGATCATGGTGATGTGCATGATCTTTGCCAGCGCGGGCATCTCCACCGCACTTTTCCTGGCACTGGTGCGTCGGTTGATAGTGTCCACTGACCCGGATTCGCGAGCACTGCGTATTACCACTTTGGATACGGGCATAGCGGATGAGCAGTCCGTCCCGGCAGACTATACTGCTACGCAGGGGGCGATACGATGAGAAGCGTCTGTTACACATTGCTGCTGTTGCTCAGTATCAGTTGTCTGCTTGTTGGCAGGGCGCATGCGGACGTGTGGGTTATTGATATCGAAGGCGCCATCGGGCCGGCGACAGCGGACCATATGGCAAGGGGTATGGCGCAGGCTGCGAAAGCAGACGCTGCAGTGGTGGTATTGCGCATCGACACGCCCGGCGGCCTGGATAGCGCGATGCGCGATATGATCAAGAGTGTCCTTGCCTCCACGATTCCTGTGGTCGCCTACGTGGCGCCTAGTGGCGCCAGGGCCGCCAGTGCCGGGACCTACCTGCTTTACGCCACGCACTTGGCGGCGATGGCTCCGGGTACGAATCTGGGGGCCGCTACCCCCGTACAAATCGGTGGTCCTGGGTTGCCCGGTCTGGGCGGCAAACCGGATAAAACGGGCGAGGAGGAGCCGGGGCTTGCAAAGGGACAGCCCGCCTCCGCCATGGAAAAGAAAATGGTCAACGATGCAGTAGCCTATATCCAAAGCTTGGCGGCGATGCGCAACCGCAATGCGGAATGGGCGGAGTTGGCAGTGCGCGAAGGCGCCAGTCTGTCTGCAGAGGCCGCGTTGCAAAACGGCGTCATCGAGATTGTTGCGCCATCGATGCAAGACCTGTTGCTGCAAATGGATGGTCGAGAGGTCATGGTGAATGAGACGCCTCATGTCCTGCGAACTGCCGGGCTAGCGATCCACACGTACGCAATGAATTGGCGCAGTGAGTTTCTTGGCGTCATTACTGATCCGAATATCGCCTATATCCTGATGCTGGTCGGCATCTATGGCCTGATCATTGAGTTTTATAACCCCGGAATCGGTTTGCCCGGTATTCTTGGCGGGATCTGTCTGTTGGTCGCGCTGTACGCGTTGCAGGCACTTCCTATCAGTTATGCGGGGCTAGGTCTGGTTCTGTTAGGCATTACGCTGATGGCTGCGGAGGCGTTTTCTCCTAGTTTCGGTTTGTTTGGGCTGGGTGGTCTGACCGCGTTTACTGTCGGCTCTATCCTGCTGATGGACACGGATGTGCCCGCCTTTCAGATCGCCATACCCCTAATACTCGGGGTTGCCGCATTCAGTGGCGGACTGTTGATTTTTGTCATGGGTGCGGTCATGCGGGCGCGACAGCGTCCCGTCGTCACTGGGATGGACAGATTGCGAGGAGAGTGTGCTGAGGTGGAGACTGTTGAGGGAGGTCGGCCCCGGGTGCGCTTGGACGGTGAATTGTGGGCGGTTGCCTGTGACGAGTCTCTGACTCCCCGAGATACGGTCCGGGTAGACGCCATTGACGGGCTGACGCTGCGCGTCAGCAAACAGAGCAAGGAGGGGTAGGGATATGTTTGGATTACCCATTGTGGGGGTCGTGCTCGGACTGATTATTGCCTTGTTGTTTATCATGTTTCGCGTACTGCGCGAGTATGAACGCGGGGTGGTCTTCATGTTGGGCCGATTTTACAAGATCAAAGGCCCGGGCCTGATTATCATTATCCCCGTGCTGCAACAAATGGTAAAAGTGGATTTGCGCATGATTGTTATGGACGTCCCGACGCAGGACGTCATCTCCCGTGACAATGTGTCAGTGCAGGTTAACGCGGTCATTTATTTTCGTGTGGTAGACCCCGAAAAAGCGATTAACCAGGTAGAGAATTTTTTGGAGGCGACCAGCCAGCTATCCCAGACTACTTTGCGCTCTGTACTGGGGCAACATGAACTGGATGATATGCTGGCGGAGCGCGAGCGACTCAATACGGATATTCAGACTATTCTGGATAAGCAAACCGAGGCCTGGGGTATCAAAGTCTCCAATGTCGAGATCAAGCATGTCGACCTGAATGAATCAATGGTGCGTGCGCTGGCCAAGCAGGCGGAAGCAGAGCGGGAGCGGCGTGCGAAGGTAATTCACGCCAATGGTGAGGCGGAGGCGGCGGAGAAGTTGGCGGAAGCTGCCCACGTGTTGTCAGCTCAGGATCAGGCTATTCAGCTGCGCTATCTGCAAACCTTGGTGGAGATCGCCGGCGACAAGAGCTCTACCCTGGTATTTCCTGTGCCCATCGATTTGATCGACAAGCTGCGCGCCTGAAGTGTGTTGCGCCAGCAGCTAGGGGGAGTGCGTGTTATTGGACTCCCCGTCATCTTGCGGCTGTAGCATTATCTCCACAACCCGCTCGGGCCTGGGTCCGGTGCGCAGGCCATCCAGCATACTGGTATCCACTTCAACGGCCAGTCGCGCCGCGTCAATGCCACGTTGTTGTATGTATGCCGCAACAATCTGGGCACGGCTTTTTGATACCCTGCGATTCAAATCACTGCTAGCACTACCTCGGTTTTCTACAATACCCACTATCCTGGCATGCAGGGTTGGAGCGTCTTCGAGTGCTGCGACTATGTCGTCAAGTAGTAATGCGTTGCCGGCATCAACCTCCATGCTTCTGTAGGCAAACAGAATCTGCAGTGGCGGGGGCACCGTGAACGGCGCTTCATCCGTCTCTTCAAACTGCGGCGCATTGCTGTCGGTGATTCCAGGCGCATTGTGGTCGGCGGCCATGCTGTCCGCACTGTTGCGGGCATCCGCTTTGTTGAGCGATGTGCTTGTTGTGCCGGCAGGCTCTGTCTGGGGCTTTTCTTCGAGCGTCCTCTGTGTAGCGGGCACGAGTGAAGATTCCGGCTCCATGGGTGCCATATACGAGTCTATTGCTGCGTCAGGGTCTTCTGAGCTGATGGACATCAGAGAAGGTTCCTTATGTGACGGAAGCGACTTGGCGTCACTGTCTTTCGCGCCAGACGTGGCGGTGGGTGTCCAAACGGTCGCTGAATCAGTGTTCTCTGGACTGCGTTGTTTAGCTCTTGCGAGCGAGTCCCTGCCAACCCAAAGAGTGGCCTCGTCCTCGGGGTCTGTTAATACGTCTGCTTGCTTTGGCGCGTCCCGGTCCTGAAGCAGATACACGGTGGAGCCGCCCAACACGCCAAAAAGCAGTAACAAGGCCGCGAACCACAGGGCGGCGGATGATCTGGGTGCAGTGCTGTCTGGAGGGTCCTCAATCGTGGTGGCAAACGTTTGCAGTGGTACACGCGGTACTTGCGTGACGGTTGCTTTCGTTGGGGGCGTGTCGGTGTCAGGTTGGTCTGTACGTGAATCACTAGCCCCGTGGCCATCGGTTGCTGATGCTTTCGTTTCAGGGAACGCGGCCGTGGCGTTGGTATCGGAGTGCGCTGAATCCGCGGCTATTTCCTGGGCAAAATTTGCTTGTGACGAGACCACGGGTTGTTGTGCGTCGATGTTTTCGTCTTCAGATGAGGGTCTTTCGCTCGCGGTTTCCCCCGTAACATCCGACGCGACAGTCTCCTCCGTCATTGAAGCAGATTCGCTTACTCCTTTGTATTCCTGGTCAGCGACAGGCATGTCTGCCTGCCCAGCATCTGGCTCTGTGAGAGCCAGGTCAGGGTAATGGTCCCTGAGGTCGATGAAAGTGTTGGCTGTCGCAATAGGGTGGGTGGGTGTGTCAGCGGGTATCAACTGCTCGTGTTGCAGGGCGGCGAGGACCGTGCCGATCTCTCGCACGCCAATGGAGGTAAGTTGCTCCAGGTAAGCGTGAAGAAACAGCCGACTGCAGATTAGGTTGATGGTACGGGGTATTCCCAAGCTGAATGTATGGATGATAGGAAAGAGTGTTGAGCTGACCTTCGGTTTTCCAACCCAGCCAGCCGCATGCAAGCGGTGCATGATATAGGCGCCAGTTTCCTTTTCGTCCAGTGTTTCAAGGTGGCTCGCAGCCACGATACGCTGCAAACACTGCACCATTCGTGGGTCCTGCATCAGGTCTCGCAGTTCACTCTGGCCTAAAAGGAAGATCTGCAGCAGTGGCTGACTGTCAATTTGCATGTTGGTCAGTAATCTCAGCTCCTCCATGGCTGAAATGGACAAGTCCTGTGCTTCATCGACGATCAGAAGCGTACGCCGACCGCTCCTGTAGTTGCTGGTGAAGAATGCGGTGAGTTCCTGGATGACCGCGGCCTTATTGGGAGCTTGACTTGTGAGGCCGAAGGCGAACGCGACCATACGCAGTAAGTCTTCGGCCTCTAGCTGCGAAATCGTCAGCATTGCTACCTTCACCTTGGCCCGAGACAAGTCATCGATCACCTCATTGATCAGGGTTGTCTTGCCGCTACCGGGTGATCCGGTAATCATCACAAAACCCTCGGCCCGGTTCATGGCATAGCGCATATAGTCCTTGGCCTTCTTGTAACTGTCGTGGGCAAAACCGAACCGGTGATCCGGACTAAGGCGAAAAGGGTCGGTCTTCAGCTGGAAATAATCTTCATACATGTCGTGATAAAACCCCGATTGGGTGCACTGTAAGTCACATTGCGCTCAGCTGAGAGCACTGGCACCGGGCAAGGGAGTTTCTGAGAGGTTCCCAGCGGCGTGCCAACGCTATACGCGCGAGGCGTGCTCCGGCCGCAGACAGCCTCTCGCGCCCGTTAGGTCTTGCCCCACCTGATCCGTTGTTATTCTTGTGCGCCTCGTCGCTCCCAAAATCCGGGCGCCCGTGCGACATGATAGCGCAGCTTGCGCTACGCTGTTAACTGTTGCGAGGCTAAGAAAGTGTAGATATTCGATAAACTTAGACCAAACCGCAAGGAGAGAAGTGCGCTTAATCCGTGCGTTGGTAGGTGTTGCCGAAGTCGTCGGTTATCACCTCTGCAATGCCATCAAGGGTTGCTAGTGCTGCGTTTTCTTGCAGCAGGACGACATGGAATGACCAGCCTTGTGGCAGGTCCAGCCGTTCTCCCAAACGCTGCAAGTCGATCAATTGCTGGTCCGGGTCCTGTCCCTGGGTAAAAGACTGCATGCGGTAACGCGTCCCATCCGCATCTTCCAGCTCATAGACCTGCCGGCCCGCCACGTAGTGAAAAACCGTATCGCGGCTGACGCGATTGATTTTATAGGGTCCCGGTAGGCCCCGTTCTGTAGCATCTGGCGCGACGGCGACGCTGGCTGCCAGTCGCATCTGGATACCGCCAAAGTTTTCAATCACCGGCTGGTCGGGGCGCTCGCCGGCGATGTCATCGAGTACCCAGAAACGGATACCGTTGAGTCCCGCTGCCTGCGCCCCGTAGTCGCTGGCGATTTGATCCGCGTCCAGTGCGTCCCACAGGTCGCTCGGGCAGTCACTCAGCGGCATAGAGTTATACACGTCAGCGCGCAGGCCCGCCTCTGTTGGATAGAACAGCAGGACCTCGCAGTATCGGAAATCGAACAGTGGCCCTGTGGCTGGTGCGGGAACTGCAGTGCCGGGCACCTCGCTGGGGTAAACCAGCGTGTGTTTCACTCCGGCATCCTTGAAAACCAGAAGCTCCGGGGCCCCGGGGTTGAACGCAAATGAATTCAAGAAGGCGTCGCGACTCGCATAGCGTGGAATAGCCACTTGCTCCCACTCAACATCCTCATCTGTCAAGGTGCTAGAAACTGTCATGACAAACTCCGGCAAAGAGTTGAAGCGCACCAGGTTGGGTAGGATAGCATTGCTGTAGATGGTGTTGGCTTCCTCCCCTGTAAGGTTGGTCTCTCGCCCATCGGGAAAAGTTGCGTTCTCGTAAAAATCGATCAGATTTACCATCCAGAAGGGACCGGGCTCGTCACTGGTTAACATGTCGATAATTGGTTCGATATTGGAGTTGATGCTTGACGCATTGGTGTTGGTGATGTCTGCCGCGCCACTGAGAAGCGCACGGGCGGTGTTGTCATCAATATTCTGTAACCTGGGGTCGAAGTAGCTGCCCATCGGCTCGAAGGGTAGAGGCAACTCTTCACCCAGCAGCCAGACATGGTCGTCGCTGGCGGATGCGAGTGTATTCATCAGGTCGGTATAGGCTGGTGTATCCACTGCGCTAAGAAGAACCGCCATACTGGAAAATTCTATGATCCGGGTTTGGTTCAGTGGACGGGAGCCGATCAGCTGACCAAAGATTTCGCTGCGAAAGCGCTCCCCGACTCCGAGGCTTTGCCACAAGGCAGCGGCTTCCGCCTCATAGCGGGCAAAAGCTCTATCGTCAGTGATCGACATCAGCTGCACCAGCGTCACTGGGCTGCCCGTCTCTTCATGATCCAGCAGCCCCTGTATGCCCGCCTTAGTGAAATAGGGTTGCAAGTCTCCGAATCTTTCCAGCAACCGGTCGGCTTCACTTGTCGTCAGCGAGTTGTCGGAACTATTACTGCAGCCTGTTAGCAACAGCAAGCATAGCGCAGCCCAGCTATAAAATGTCATCTGTGACCCTTATTCGTCGCCAAACCATTGGCTTATTTTTTTTGCAGTGCGAGCGCGCACATCATCGTTAATATACGTCGCCACTGCGGCCACGGCGAGCACCAGTACACCCAGGTCGTCAGCATAGCCGACTGCGGGAGTCAGGTCGACCACAGCGTCCAGCGGCACAATGAAGTAGCCCAGTGCGGCAGCAATGGTGCCCTTGGCCCAGGCGGGTGCTTTTTCTTCCTGTGCTGCAAAATATAAAAGAAGCGCTTTCTCGACGACGTCTTTGCCGGCATTCCTGGCGTAGTGTTTCAGTTTGTCCCAGAAATTCGCCTCCGAGTAGGCCGCTTTAAACGCATTGTCATCTGGCATGAGTGACTCCCTAGGCGAACAACCAGGGTGAAAGTTCATCGTGATTCTGCACCACGATCTGTTGGGCGATCGCATCCTGTGCAGCGGAGCGCGGTTCAATATGCAGTAATTGCAGTACGTAGGGCACTAATCTTGATCGGGTGGTAATGACGAGGACGCCATCCTGCATGCCATAATCCACCTCCACTACCTCCCGTTGCTGAGGATCAAGTCGGGGATCAGCCGATATGCGGACGTCCACAAAGGTATTCCAGTCAGCGTCACCGGCGATGCCGTTTTCCGACGCGTTCATCATCTCGGGAGTGCCTCGGAATCGGCTGAGTACAAAGTCCCGGTAGCCTCCGTTTTTCTCGCACCAGGCGCGGACGTGCCAGCGCAGACCGCTATAAACGATTGTGTGGGGTACGATAATTCGTCCCTCGCGGTCGGGCCGATTGACCGAGACGTAGTCGACTTCCAGTCTCCTTTGCTGCCTGGCAGACTGCATGATTGGTCTAAGGATCTCTGGGGTTACATCCCTGACAGGTAGCGAGAGCACCTCGACATTGGCGACGTTTAAAGCAAGTGACTCAAAAACATTTGTGAGCTCGTTGTTGCGCGCCATGAGATGCAGATATTCGTCGGCGAGCCCCTGAGTCACTTGAGGCTGGAAGGCTTCAGCCGGTTTATAGCCCTTCAGGTGCTTGTCATACTCCAGGTTGCCCGGGCCGACTTCACGGTTATAGGTATTGATGTCTTTGCTGGCCTGTTGGCGTCCGATACCAAAGGTGTCGCACAGGTGGCGCGTGGTGAGGCGACCCTCCCAAAGCACGATGGTCTCGATGAACCGGTAACGCAACAGCAGGTCCCAGCGAAAAGGCCACTTGGGGCTGGAGCGGCTTGGCATGGTTTAACTCCGAATACAGATGGCGACGCTAGTATATGACGACACTCCGGGCAACGGTACCGACACCGGGCGGTTTTGGGCGGTATACTGCGGTTTGTTTAGGACAAGAGTCGCTGCAAACGATGCCATGCTTCCGTCCCCTTTTGCCCATGGCGCTTTGGCTGCTGGCCACGCCCGCTTTGGCAGTGGAATTGATTATCCCTACTGAGATGGAGGCGACAGCGCAACGCTTGATGGGGCTGGCACAGCGAGAAAACAGGGCCTACGCTCTGGTGAAATCGCTGACGACGGAAGTGGGTCCCAGGCTCGCAGGGACGGAAGCCGAGGATAGGGCGCGCCAATGGGCTGTAGGGCGTTTGGAGGAACTCGGTTTTGACAATATACGAGTGGAGCCGTTTGCAGTGCCCTTGTGGTTGCGCGGCGAAGAGCGCGCGGAGATCGTAGCTCCGTTTCCGCAGCCACTGGAAATCACAGCACTGGGAGGCAGCACGTCGACTGGTCCCCAGGGGATTCAGGGCGAAGTCGCCGCTTTTGAGAGTTTGGCTGCATTGCGACAGGCAACCCGGGAAAGTCTGCGTGGAAAGATCGTGTTCGTCAATGAATCTATGGCCCGCAGCCAGGACGGGTCGGGTTATGGGCGGGCCGTGCTGAAGCGATTAGTGACGGCTTCGCTTGCCGAGGAGCGCGGTGCGGTGGCTGCGCTGATTCGGTCCGTGGGCACCAGCTCGCACCGTTTTGCACATACCGGCAATATGTCATTGGGTGCTAGGGCGGTCGGCAGTAAAGTGCCTGCGGCAGCGCTGTCTGCCCCGGATGCCGATCAGTTGCAGCGAGCGCTAGACTACGGCGAGCCGGTGGTTGTGAAGATAGTGATGACGCCGCGATCGCGTCCACTGGTTACCTCAGGTAATGTGATTGGTGAAATTATTGGGCGCGAGGCACCACAGGAGATTGTGCTGGTTGGCGCCCACCTGGATTCCTGGGATCTCGGTACCGGCGCCGTTGACGATGGCGCGGGTGTTGGCATTGTTATCGCCGCTGCGAAAGTTCTGATGGATCACATGCCAGAAATGCCGCGTCGTACCATTCGCGTCGTCCTGTTTGGATCGGAGGAAGTGGGAGTTGTCGGTGCTAGGGCCTACGCGGAGCGTCACGCTGCGCAGCTTGGGAATCATATTATTGCCGCCGAGTCGGATTTCGGTAGCGGGGATATCTGGCGTTTCGATACGCGGGTCGCGCCCGCAAGTCTGGGTTACGTGACGGCGATTACCGAGGTTCTTGCGCCGCTGGGTATTGCCCCCGGGAACAATGAAACCCGAGGCGGGCCGGACCTGCGTTTTTTGAGGGAAGCGGGTGTGCCTATTGCCGGTTTGCTGCAGGATGGGCATGATTATTTCGATCTCCACCACACACCGGATGACACACTCGACAAAATCGCTCCCGACGCTTTGGATCAGAATGTCGCCGCGTATGCGGCCTTGCTTTATCTGGTAGCCGATAGCGACATGGTGTTTCGTTAATCACCGGGCCAGTGCTCGGGCACGACCATGAAACGTCGGCGTTCCCGCCCGTGATCATCCAGGGCTGCCACCATTAGCGGGTAGCCCTCTGCCGCGATACGTTCGTTTACTGTGGCCGAAAGCCCTGTGCTGTCGACGACATCACCGGCGGTGTGCAGGTGCGGAGATAACCAGTGCCTCTTTGGCAGAACCTTAAAGGCCCTAAGATCGATTGTGGCGCAATAGGCCTTTAGGCCTCGCGCCGTGACCCAGTCGCTCAGGGGGATCTGTCTGTTGTAGCCGCGCGGCGGCAGAGCGCCTGTTATGGGTTGAAACAAGCATCCTTTGAAAGCGATTTCCCTGCGGGGGTTGGCAATACCGAGCATATTCAGCACCGCGGTAGCGGCGCTGGATTCTGACAATCGGATTTGTCGCTCAAGCAATTGTGCGAGCTTGCAGTCCAGCCTGTCGCTGATGTTCGGCCCTACCCAGCGCTGCAGAGAGGCGCCGTCACTGGTTTTTTGGGGCACTGCAAGATAGTACTTTACCGCCAATTCAAGGTGTACATACCGCCTTTCTTCATGACAGTAATAGAGGCAGTCAAACTCGCCCAGTGTTCTGGCCTCTCCCTGTACCGGCACGTTGTGAGCGATCAGCTCGGTAGCTGGATCTTGTGCCAGGAAAAATTGCCAGAGTTGCTCGAAATAGAGACCGAGTCGATGACTGCGGTGCTGTGCGAGATGTTGTAGGAGCGTTGTCGCATCGCGGTCAAGCCGGTCAAGCCATAATCGCCGCGCCGGAGTCAATGCGGGAGTGCAGTCTAGGACGTTTGCATGAGCATCGGCCAAGTCGGCCATGTGCACTAGTGGCGAGGAGAAGCAGGCCCAGGCAAGGTCGCGAACTTCTTGTGTCTGGTAAGGATAAATGATGATCTGTGCGCTACACTGCCCGTTACGGTTATAATAACAGTTCTTCGCGGCGGAGACGCTGGTTCGATGCGGGCATCATTCCGAAAGATCGGCTTGGCCGGGCGTAAGCGGCAGCGCGGTATAGCCGCGGTTCTGAAACAGTTGCTGGAACTGTTGCGGTCTCGCGGCGTGGACGTTGTGCTGGAGGACACCTTGGGTGATGTGGTCTCTGGAGAGGATCAGCCTCTGGCCACCCTGGAGGATATGGGCCAGCAGGCCGATCTGGTCATTGTGGTGGGTGGAGATGGTAGCCTGCTCAGCGCCGCGCGCAGGTTGGCGAAATTCTCCATTCCAGTATTGGGTGTCAACCGCGGTCGTCTTGGCTTCCTCACTGATATTACGCCTGATGACATGGTGCAGCAGATACCGGCGGTGCTCGACGGACAATATGCCTCCGAGAAGCGCTTCTTGCTCGATGCGGAAATTCGTCGCAATGGTGCGGCGATTTCCCAGGAGCATGCCCTCAATGACGTGGTGGTCAACTCAGGTGCCTCGGCCCAGATGATCGAATACCAGCTGTCTATTGACGGTATTTTTGTTTACCGACAGCGTGCTGACGGTTTAATTGTTTCTACGCCTACCGGTTCAACCGCTTACTCCCTGTCGGGTGGCGGTCCTATCATGCACCCGGCGCTGGACGCCGTGGTATTGGTGCCCATGTTTCCCCATGCGCTGAGTAGTCGACCGATCGTCGTTGATGGAAGCTCTGAAATCCGTCTTGATATATTGGCGCGCAACCGCATACATCCGCCTGTGACGTGTGACGGTCAGGCGAATATGAAGGCGCGTCCGGGGGATTCGGTACATATCTGCAAGAATCCGCATCCGCTGACGCTGTTGCATCCGGTGGGCCATGATTTCTACGCCAGCTGTCGGGATAAGCTGCGTTGGAGCAATGCGCTGGTAACGTGAATGAGCGATTTTAAGCGAGCCCTAGGCGTCACACTTGATGAAGACCTGAAGCCACTATCGGTGCTGCTGCACCGCAAAGGTGTCGCGCATCGCATTTTCGAGCAGGGAGGGCAGCAGGTGCTGATGGTGGATGGCGCGCAGCAGGCTGAGCGGGTCCAGGCTCTTTACAAGGCATGGCATGCGGGCGAGTTGCGCATTGACGTGCAGGACGCGTCGCGCCGGCGAACGCGGTCTGCTGCGCGTGTGCAATGGAGGAGGGCGCCGGTGACCCTATGTCTGACGCTTTTGAGTATCGGGGGGTTCCTGCTATACGCACTGGACGCGCCTATGAGCTGGATCGCCGCTCTCGCCTTTACGCCCTTTGACAGCCTGAATGCAGCCGGCGGACTGCAGGCCATGGGCAATCAGTACTGGCGCCTGATCACGCCTGTGTTTTTGCACTTTAGCTGGCTGCACATCGTCTTCAACTGTCTTTGGCTGTGGGAACTCGGTGCGCGTATCGAACAGGTCATGGGGCACGTGAATATGCTGCTGTTGTTTTTGGTGATTGCCGTTGTGTCCAATGTGAGCCAGTTCATCTTCGGCGGGGAGGGCCTGTTTGGCGGCATGTCGGGAGTGGTTTACGGCTTGCTGGGATTTGCCTGGGTCGCGCCTATTTTGCAGCCCGGGTGGCCGATTCAGCCGCCGAAAGCGGTAATGGTGCTCATGGTGGGTTGGCTCCTTGTCTGCATGGCGGGCATTGTGGAGGCGCTGGGCTTCGGTGCTATTGCCAATGCCGCCCACCTTGCCGGCTTGCTGTGTGGGCTTCTGCTGGGTGCTGCCTTTGGTGCCTTGTCCCGCGCCGGCGGCGACAACAATTCGACATCACAGGTATAATTCCACGCCTTTATCGTCCGGAAATAGCATGGACTACATGGACTTGATTGAGACCATGACGCCGGAAGTCTATCGTACGCTGGTGCGCTCGGTAGAAATTGGTAAGTGGCCTGATGGCAACGCCCTGACCGCTGAGCAACGGGAGAACGCGATGCAAGCGATCATCGCCTGGGGTGAGCTTCATCTGCCGGAGCAGGAGCGTGTTGGCTATATTAGTCCAAAGGATGGACCTGGTGGACCTGCGGGCGCCACACCCCTGAAGTGGCGGGAGTAGGAGCAAGCAATGGCGCAAGTAATTGCCGCGGGCGCGGTTCGTAAGATGAAAACTGAATTGGAAGAGCCGGTTGCCTACACCATGTTGTTAGGTAACGAAGAAATTCCGTTGAACCCTTTCCTTGGACAATCACTGCAACTCGATTTCGCAGGTAGTATCAATTGCATTCATTGTGGTCGAAAGACCAACAAGAGTTTCAGCCAGGGTTATTGCTACCCCTGTTTCAAGCGGCTGGCCCAGTGTGACAGCTGTATCGTAAGCCCGGAAAAATGCCATTACGCTGCGGGCACCTGTCGTGAGCCCGAGTGGGGCGACGCGCACTGCATGGTAGACCATTTTGTCTATCTGGCTAATACTTCGGGGGTTAAGGTTGGCATAACTCGTGGCACGCAGGTTCCAACCCGCTGGATAGACCAGGGCGCGACGCAGGCGCGGCCCGTGTACCGTGTAGCTACGCGTCTTTATTCTGGCTTGGTGGAAACCGTATTCAAGGCGCATATTGCTGACAAGACCAATTGGCGAACCATGCTCAAGGGGGAGGGTGACCCTTGTGATCTGGAGTCGGTTCGGCGACGATTAGCAGTTGACTGCGCCGAGGAACTGGATGCACTGATTAGGCAGCATGGACTATCTGCAATTACGGCATTGCCGGATCAAGCGGAGGTCAGAATCATCTATCCTGTTTTGGAGTATCCGGTAAAGGTTACCTCATTCAACCTCGACAAGACACCGACAGTCAGTGGCACGCTGATGGGCATCAAGGGACAATATTTGTTGTTTGATACCGGGGTCATCAACATGCGCAAGTACAGTGGTTACCGGGTGTCGCTGTCACGGATTGGGTAAAAGTATGCGCGACGACAATCCAGGGACGATACATCTTGAGGACTACCGTCCCCCTGCCTATCAAATCAGTCGAACCGATTTACACTTTGAATTGAGTGAAGACTGCGCGGTGGTCACTTCTACATTGCAGTTGCAGCGCGAGGAGGACCAGTCGAAAGACAGTTTGCAGTTGCAGGGTGAGCAATTGGAGCTGCTCAGTGTCAAAGTGGACGGACGGGAGTTAACTGGCGAAGAATACCGAGTGGATGACGATGCTTTACTCATTCATACAGTGCCTGTTCGATGCGCGATCGAGTGCAGGACACGAATAAGGCCACAGGAAAATACGGCGTTGTCAGGGCTGTATCGTTCCGGGGGCCTTTTTTGCACCCAGTGTGAGGCGGAGGGTTTTCGGCGTATAACGTATTACCTTGATCGCCCGGACGTGATGTCGGTCTTTACGGTCACCGTCGATGCAGAGCAACGGCGGTACCCAGTATTGTTGAGCAACGGAAACCTAAAGGAAACATTCGTTCTCGATGAGTCACGACACCGCGCAATCTGGCACGACCCCCATCCGAAGCCTGCCTACCTCTTTGCCCTGGTGGCCGGTGACCTTGCCTATGTTGAGGATCACTTTCGTACTGCCAGTCATCGTGATATCCGGCTCAGGATCTACGTTGAAGAGAAAGACCTGGACAAATGCGGCCATGCCATGGAGTCCCTCAAGCGGGCTATGCGTTGGGACGAGGAGGTATATGGTAGAGAATATGATCTGGATATATTTAATATCGTAGCGGTAGATGATTTCAATATGGGCGCCATGGAGAACAAGGGTCTCAACATTTTTAATGCGTCCTGCGTTTTGTGTAATCCAGAGGTTACCACTGACGCGGGCTTTCAGCGTGTTGAGTCGATCGTCGCTCACGAATATTTCCATAACTGGAGCGGCAACCGTGTCACCTGTCGCGACTGGTTCCAGTTGAGTCTCAAGGAGGGATTTACGGTCTTTCGAGATGGACAGTTTTCTTCTGATATGGGGTCTCCAACGGTAAAACGCATCGAAGACGCCAACTTGCTGCGCACGGCGCAGTTCGCAGAGGACGCAGGACCCATGGCGCACCCTGTGCGGCCAGAGTCGTGCATTGAGATTAATAATTTTTATACGCTCACCGTTTATGAAAAGGGTGCAGAGGTGGTGCGTATGATTCATACACTGCTGGGAGCAGAGTCATTCCGCAGGGGCTCTGATCTCTATTTTGAGCGCCATGACGGCCAGGCCGTCACCTGCGAGGACTTTGTCCGCGCTATGGAGGATGCAAGCGGTGTAGATCTCACGCAGTTCCGCAATTGGTATTCACAGGCCGGGACACCCGAGCTTGATATCAACGATGAATACGATGCGTCTGCCCGGCGTTACACATTGACCGTAGAACAGTCTTGTCCGCCGACGCCGGGGCAATCGGAAAAGCCGCCTTTCGTTATTCCGCTGGCAATGGGTTTGTTGGGTCGTGAGGGTAACTTAGCCCTGCCAAGTTCGGAGCGTATTCGCCAGACAGAGATTGGAAACAAGACACATGCCGTGCTGACAGTTGACCGTTTACGACAGTCCTTTATTTTCGAGGGTATTCCAGATCGTCCGGTGCCTTCACTGTTGCGAGGTTTCTCAGCGCCGGTGCGCTTGCGCTACCACTACTCTCGGGATGACCTCTGTGCCTTGATGCGAGGCGACAGTGATGGATTCGTGCGCTGGGACGCGGCGCAATCGTTGGCGATAGAGGTGCTCACTGAGATGGGTCAGCAAGTGGTATCAGGCGAGAGCGTTGACATTGACGCTAGGCTGACGTCAGCTTGGGTAGACCTGTTGAATGATGATTCACTTGATGCAGCTATGGTAGCCGAAATGTTGCGATTGCCGAGTGAGGAGTATCTCGCGGAGCTGGCAAGTCGGCGTGGTGGTGCGGATGTCGATTTGATTCATCAGGTTCGTGATGCGTTGTGTCTTCAGTTGGGGAGATCTGTGCAGGGCGATTTGCTGTCGCGTTATGGGGATTTAGCTATAGATCGGCCTTACAAGCCCGATGCACAGCAGATCGCGCGCCGCAGTTTGCGAAACACGTGTCTGTCGTACCTGGTGAGTTCAGATGCGGCCTTTCTGGACCTGGCTACTGAGCAGTACCGCGCGGCTTCTAACATGACCGACCGTATCTCGGCCCTCAGGGCTATTGCTTTTCATGGGGAGGATGATTTACGTGACGGTATTCTGGAGAACTTTTATCAGAATTGGCGCCACGAGGTACTGGTGGTAAATCAGTGGCTGCAAGTCCAGGCGGCCATACCAGACGATCAGGCCTTATCGCGAGTGGAAGCACTGATGTCACACGCTGAATTCGACCTGCACAATCCCAACAATGTGCGCGCCTTGGTGGGCACTTTTGCTAATCAAAACCCGGTCAATTTCCATCGTTCCGACGGTGCCGGCTACCGCTTACTGGGTAGTGTGGTCACTGAGTTGAATCGGATTAATCCGCAGATTGCCTCGCGTCTGCTACTGCCCTTGACACGTTGGCGAAATTATCGGGGTAGGAAAGACATGATGCGTGCCGAGTTGGAACGGCTTGCGGCTCAACCGGACCTGTCTCCCGATGTTTTTGAAATCGTTTCCAAGTCATTGCGTGAAAGTGCTCCCGCCAGGATGAATTGAGCTCGCCAGATTAGTTCGCTTGGGCTTGTGGGTAGAGGTGGAATGATTGTGGTGGCTTTTGATGCTTTACCTGCCACGCGCCGCGCACTTTGGTCAAGCAGTCTGCCAGACTAGTACCCTGCCACTGTATTTGATCAGCACTAAACAGTGCGGCGTCAATCTGTCGCAGCTCCTCCGTCAGCTTGGCATCGTGAAACAAAGCAGCAACCTCGTCCAATGAAGTGGGTGCTTTAGCCGACTCGAGACGTGCCGCCCAGTTGATCAGCGCATTTCGCGCCGCAGATGGGCGGCCACTGGCGCAGGCTGCTTGCAGTTGTTTAAAAGCGCGCTGTTCAGAAATCGAGCTGTCGTCGGTCGACGTTGGGGTCATTCGTGGGGCGGTGCGCCTCAGGCGCCATACGTAAACGAGTGTCAGCAACCAACCCGCTGTGCTGGTCGCGGCCACAATGGGCCACAGCAGATTGTCGTCTCGCGCGGGTGCACGGGTTACCACATTCATCGAGGCAGTGTCCTGGGTTGGAGCAACCGGCATCGCACTATCCAGAGTCGTTTGAGGTGCTGCTGGCTTGATAGTGATCTCCCTTTCCGGCACAACGGCGTAACGGATTTTCTCGCTCTGCACATCCCACCAAGGTATGCGTAGTTCAGGAATGCGGTAGTTGCCGGCGCGGGTCGGTACCAGGGCGGCACTGTCTTCGCGAATGCCAAGCAGTCCGCCGGGAACTTCCTCTTCTGTGATACGCGGTTGATCTGGGTAGTACTTCAGACCATCGGAGGGAGGAAATTGTATTGGCGGCAATTGTGCGCCCTGGGCGCCCAGAGCGGTGATCGTGATGGTCCGTGTAGTGGACTCCCCGACACGCAAGCCCTCAGGCGGTGTCGACCAACTTTCTTCCACGGTCAGGTCGCGCACGGGCAGCCACGTGGCGGCCGTGTATTCTGCCGGCTTCGGTAGCACGTCAATGCGCAGTGCTGCCGTCGAGCGGCGCACCATTTGACGGCCGCGTCCGCGGTCGAAAACGGTCCGCCCTTGCGGCACCGCTTGGCCTGAAAATACCTGCGCAGGTATTTCCAGCGTCCCGCTTTGCTCGGGAAACACCGCGTATCGTATCTCGGTAACCAGCCAGTTTTGGCCGTCGATAGTGCGGTTGAAGCGGCGTTGTTCCAATGGTTTGACGAAGGCATGATCTAGCGTGAGCTCCGAAATACTGCGTCGCTCGAGATTGATTGATTGCTGCAGACGCAGCGTAAGTATAAGCTGGCTCTGCACGTATACTTTATCCCGGTCTACTTCGACTTCAAAAATAACCGACTCGTCCCCCTCTGGTAAAGCGGGTGCAGGACCGACGATGAGTGTTAATGGCGGTGTGCGATCTTGGCCTACGGTTAGAGAAGGTATCCGCACGGTACCCTCGCGCCGCGGCGCGAGTTCAAGTACCAGCTGCTGTCGGGTTGACCGATTCGAGAAACTGAGGCTGCTGGAGCTGCTATAGGAGCTCCCAAGGATCTGAAAATCGTCGTTCAGCGGCGCCGCATCGAGATCCTCAAGCGCAGCGTTGTTGGTTGCTGAAATGATGAGCTGTACGCTGTCGCCCATCGCGATTCTGGTGCGATCAAGTATGGCCTCCACGGCGGCCATAGTGCATGTGCTGAACAGAGCCAGGCTTAACATCAGTGCGATGCGCGGTGCATTACCAGTAGGTTTCATTGCGTCTGCTCTCTCCCTGTTGCTGTCTCTGGCGGGTTTCGTGGCGGAACTTTTCCCGCAGCAATCCTGATGGGTCATCGGGAATACGCCGCAGCCATTGCTCCATCGCTTGATTTCGTTCCTCCTCGCCGGGTTGGACCTGTGCCGCCTGCAGGTGTTCTTCCGGGGGTGACTGTTCACCCGGTTCCTGTTGTGTGCGCTTTTCCGGTTCGGTGTTTGCCGTTTTTTTATCCTCTAGCGCGCGCTGTTCACGCTGTTGGTCAGGGTCTTGACCCTGGTTCTTACCGGGTTGTGGATCTTGATTCTGTTGCGGATTCTGGCTGTGACTCTGCTCGGAATTCTGGTCCTGTTGTGGGTCTTGCTGCGCGTTCTGTTGCTGGTCTTGCTGCTGGTCTTGTTGTGGGTCCTGCTGCTGGTCTTGTTGTGGGTCCTGCTGCTGGTCCTGTTGTTGATCTTGCTGCTGGTCTTGTTGTTGGTCCTTCAGCTGTTGCAGCAGCGCTAGGTTTTCCTGCGCATCCTGTTGCCCGGGTTGCCGCTCCAGCGACTGCTCGTAAGCCGCAATGGCCTCATCCAGTTTGCCCGCTCTGGCCAGGGCATTGCCGCGATTGTATAGCAGGTCTGCACTGTTCGCGTCATCGAAAAGTGTCGCTGCATTGGCGTAGTCGCCGCCCTGGTAGGCCGCGGTGCCTGCCCACTCGGCGCTCTCAAATAGTCGGGCAGCGGCCTCTGTGTCGCCTTGCTGCAGTGCGCGCTGTCCTTGCTGATCACGCGTAAACCACAGGTCATCCCAGGACTGCGCGTGGGCCGGTTGCGGTTGCGCGAGAAACACGCAGGGTAACAGAGCGAGCAGCCAGCCCCGTCGGAACATTGCCAGTGCAATGGGTAGTACTAGCAGGACCAGCACGTAGCCCTGGTCTTCCCACGTATCGGCCTTGCGGCCCAACGTTAGGCTCTCCGCACTGTCGACAGTCGGTTCGTCGCTTAGCAGGGCTTGAATATCGCTGTCGTCGACTTGGATACGTTGGTAGCGCCCGCCGGTATCGTTGGCGAGTTCACGCAGAGTTTGCTCTTGCAGGCCCGGCATAACGATGGTGCCATCACCGTCCTTCAGGAAGCCGCCCCCTGGAAGGGGGATGGGTGCCCCGGCTGCAGTGCCAACACCCAATATTGACAAGGCCGCATCACTGTCTGACAGAGCCATCTCGATGTCGTGCCGGTCATCGTCGCTAATGCCATCCGTGACTAGCAGCACATTGCCACTTACAATGCCTGCGGAGCGCAATAGCTCCGTCGCCATCACGACTGCACTTCCGGGATCGCTGCCCGGCAATGGCATCATATCCGGATTTAGTGCTGGCAATAGGTTGGTTATGGTAGGAATGTCGTCGGTCAAAGGGGTTACGATGTGTGCGTCGCCGGCGTACGCGACCAGGCCGGTCTGACCTTCCCTGCGAGCCTGCAGCAGGTCCAGCAATTTTTGTCTGGCGCGATCCAGGCGGGATGGGGCCAGATCGCCCGACTTCATCGAGTAACTTAAATCCAGCAGAATGACGAGAGCATCCTGTTTCTGGTGCACAGGTTGTGGCAACTTATGCCAACTGGGTCCGCTGGCGGCTACAGCGGCGAGCAACCAGGCGAGGAGTAATGCGGGTAATAGGTTGCTTCCCTTGGCTGTGGTCGAGTCGCCCGTTAGGTGCTGCAGTAGCTCCGGAGCGATGACTGCCTGCCAACCGCCTTGGTTGCGCCGCCTGCGCCAGAGGGCAATAAATAGCAGCAGCGCAGGAACCAATGTCCAAAGCCATTCGGGCCGCATCAGATGCAGTTCCATTAGCGGCCTCCCGGTGCGTCAGACAGCAACGCTCTTGAGCGTAAAGTGAGACCTTGCCAGGCGCTTCTTGCGCCGAGAAAAAAGCTGATCAATAGGGCAAGCAGGACAGGGATATAACCCAATGACTGTCGCGGTCGGTAAATTGTCGCGCCCTGTTCTACTGGCTCCATCTCATCCAGGATTTGATAGATATAGGCCAATTCCTGAGGATTGCGGGCGCGAAAGTACGCGCCACCGGTGAGTTCAGCGATTTCCCGCAGTGTGTTTTCATCCAGCTCCGCGGAGGGATTGACACGCCGGCTACCGAAGCTTGAGCCAAATAGTCCAGGCAGTGTGAGTGAATCAGCGCCGATACCAATGCTATAAATCTTAATGCCCAGTTGGGCGGCAAGTTTTGCGGCGTCCAGCGGCTTTACGGAACTTGCGGTGTCCTGACCGTCAGTGAGTAAGATTAGCACGCGACTCTCAGCTGGACGCTCTTTCAGGCGCTTGACAGCCAGCCCGATAGCGTCGCCGATGGCGGTTTCCTCGCCGGCGAAGCCGATACGGGCTTCCGACAGGAAGCGTTTCACTGTGTCGGTATCAAAGCTCAGAGGTGACTGCACGTAGGCCTTACTGCCAAACAGAATAAGGCCCACGCGATCACCCATACGCGCGCTGATGAACTGCGCCCCCACCTGCCTGACGGCCTCCACGCGGGTTGCCATTGATTCGCCCACCTGCATATCCTCCAGTCGCATGGAGCCAGAGATATCCACTGCCATCATCAAGTCGCGACCATTATTGGGCAGCTCCATCGGTTCGCCGATCCAGGTCGGCCTTGCCGCCGCGGTCAGTAGCAGTGCCCACAGCAGCCACAGCAATGCCAGCGACAGCAGGCCACTGCTGTCGCTGGCGCCTGTCTGGGATGCGCTCAGTTGCCGCCATTCGCTATAAAAGGGTGCGCGCACAGCCACCTGCTGCGTTCGGGCGGCGGGTGTCAGACGACGCACCAGCCAGGGTAGTGGCAGCAGCAAGGCGATCCATGGCCAGGTCCACTCAATCAAGAGATCACCTTGTGGTGTTGAATCCAGTATCGCGCAGAGCGGTGCAATTGTGATGCGTTGATCGTCGGGGTGACACTGAGATAGGCGGCGTTGTCGAAGTCCGCAGTAAATTGTTCTGCCAAGGGCAGATGTGCGTTCAGGAATGTGCGCCAGGGTTCGCCGTGTCGGGAGGCAATCTGGGCCGCCGGATACGCTCTTAGCGCAACGCTTTTAAGTAGCGCATTCAACGCTTCGACGTAATGCCGGTCATCACCGCTGTGCACATGGAGAGACCGCAGCGCATCGAGTTGCCGCAAAGCATGGCGTCGATAGGCGTTACGTTGGTAGCGCCGCCATAGCAGATGACCGATAACAGCGAGGATGCTCAGTGTTAGCAGCAATAGAACCCACCAACCCGCCGCTGGCGGCCACCAGCCGATAGCTAAAGGCTCACGCAATGGGTGCAGTGCGGCGAGGGGATCCTGCGGGTTCATCGTCGTGCATCCCCATAGTAGGTTTGCAGGAGTGTAAAAGGTGATTGGTCGGTAGAGGCGGCCACTAGAGGTACACCAAGGCTGCGCAGGTGGCCCGCGAATAGATCATGCTGATGCTGCCAACCACGGTGGAAACGTCTGCGCAACTGCCGGTCTGCCGTGTGCAACTCACTGCGCTCGCGTCCATCTGTTACCGCGTACATACCGCCGCGTGGCAGTTGCGATTCCATTGGGTCGGCGCATTCAAGCGCCGTCATCTCGGTGTGCTTGGCGAGCTCGAACAGGTGTTTTCTGGCGATTTCATCGGCGGCACCGCGAAAGTCACTGATCAGGAATAGGCTACTGCCGGGTCTCGCAATACGACGCAGATTGGACAGCATGGTCGCGAAGCTGGCCGCAGCACTGTCATTGTCGCCAGGTAACGCGTGATTGAAACTGACAACCTGAGACAACAGGGTCAACACGGTTTTGCGGCTGCGGCGTGGCCGAATCTCACGATGGCCGGTATCATTGAAGATCAGTCCGCCGACGCGATCGCCGCGGTTGAGTGCGCTCCATGCGAGCAGGCCGGCGATGTGGCCCGCGAGTGTGGATTTGAAGCAATACCGAGAGCCAAAAAACATGTCCGAGCGCTGGTCCACGACGACCAGCACTGGGCGCTCGCGCTCCTCGCGAAACAGTTTTGTGTGCGCATCGCCGGTGCGCGCCGTAACGCGCCAGTCAATGGTGCGGATATCATCTCCAGGCTGGTAGCTGCGGACTTCTTCAAAGTCGATACCACGGCCACGAAAGTTCGATTTGTTGGGTCCTGCAAGTGCGCTTAGCGCGCGGTTGCGATGGCCGAGCTTGAGCTGACGTGCGCGAAAGCGCAGAGCCATTAGCTCGTTCAGATCCACATACGCGCCGCGCACGGGGGAATGAATATCGGCCGCCGACATGGGCAAATTAACCCACCGGTACGTTCGCTAACAGCTCTGCGATCACCTGGTCGGGCGTCACGCCGTTAGCCTCAGCTTCGAAACTCAGTATAAGCCTGTGGCGCAGGATATCGGCGGTTACCGCCTGAACATCGTCAGGGCTGACGAAGTCACGGCCTTTGAGCCAGGCGTGGACCCGCGCACAGCGGTCCAGGGCAATTGTGGCTCGCGGGCTTCCGCCGTACTCAATCCAGCTGGCTAGCTGATCGCTGTAGCGTGACGGCGAGCGTGTGGCGATGATTAGCTGCACCATATACTGTTCCACTGCATCTGACAGGTGCAATTGCAGGATGTCCTTTCTTGCAGCGAAGATCGCCGTCTGAGACAGTGGTTCTGGCATGTGGTCTGCCCCACGGCTTGCTTCGCTGCGGGTCAGTCTAAGAATGTTGGTTTCCGCCTCGGTGTCGGGGTAACCGACATTGACATGCATAAGGAAACGGTCCAGTTGCGCCTCAGGCAGCGGATAGGTGCCCTCCTGCTCAATCGGATTCTGTGTCGCCATCACCAGGAACAGCTCTGGCAGCACATAGGTTTGACTGCCGGCGCTGATCTGTCGCTCCGCCATGGCCTCCAGCAGAGCAGACTGTACTTTGGCAGGGGCCCGATTGACTTCATCCGCGAGCACCAGGTTGTGAAAGATAGGCCCTTTTTGGAAATGAAAACTGGCTTCCTGGGGGCGATAGATTTCTGTGCCGGTGACATCACCCGGCAACAAGTCTGGGGTGAATTGTATGCGATGGAAACTGCCCTCCAGTCCATCGGCGAGGGACTTGATTGCGCGGGTTTTCGCCAGTCCAGGCGCGCCCTCCACCAGCAGGTGTCCATCCGCAAGCAGGGCGATGATAAGCCGCTGAACTAGATGATCCTGTCCGACAATTTGTTCGCTCAGCCAGCGCTCCAGCACCAAGATATCTGCGTTAGCCACAAAACCTCCTGTTTTTGGGGTGGTTATTCCACTCAGTGGGGCCGTTCCAGCCAGATTCAATGGCTTGGGTTCTATGCAGTGTGTTCGCGACGCAACGCATTGTAGCGAATGGGCCCTTGGCGTCCAGTATGAAGTTTTAGTGTGACTGCTGAGAGTGCCGCGGGAAGGAAAAGTTCCAGTTCAGTACAGCCTGTCGCTAACGCCTCACGCGGCTGGCAGCAGGCTCAAGTGCGGCAGGTTCTGAAGATACGGTGCAGGAGAACGTCAGATGCCGCGAAGTTTATGTACGCCTGACACGCCGGTCAGACCATCCCATTGGTCGCTGCGCCCTTCGCGCCAGCCTGAAATCCAGTGGAGCCGTTGCGCTTGTCTTGCGTGTGGGCAGAAGTCGATGCTGCGCCCGGAGACACCAGCTTGGTAGCCTCTGTCAAATGCCCGTGAATACTTGTCGCGTTTCTGTCTTCTCATAGAGTCTGCTCTCGTGAAGGCCGTTATCTTCATACGACGCGAATATACAGCCGTCGCGTCTCTTGGCGCTCGGGTTAGTGTGACGATGTGCTGCGTGTGCGTACCCTGTCAAATGGCAAGGCAAAACCGCGAAGAGTGCCTTGTAGACAGCACCTCATCTCACCAAAATCGGCAACTGAAGTCGACTATCGTTTTGTTCTGAGCATGCTGCTGCATATAACTTTTGACTGATTAGGCACGACTCTGGGGCGCGCCCGGCGGCGCGTTGCAAGGGCCGTTGGCAGCGCTTTTCCCACAGTACAGTGCCGGGCTTCGCCAACTGTTCTGCGAGCCGGATCACATAATCAAAATAGGTTTTTTATCCTGAAGACGGAAGGGTTTAGTATCTGCGGGGACAGTTGTGATGAGACGGGTACGGTAGCAGGCGTGCGAAAAACAGATTCGTCAGGTAGGAAATGGTTTCGCTGTGCGCGGTTTTTCCAGGAGGACGGCGATTGGTATTTCTATACTCGGGAAGGCACCATTGAAGGACCCTTTGAGGTGCGTGAGCAGGCCGAGGCGCGGCTCGAGCAATACGTTAAAGTCATGAGGTCGGGATTGCTTGACACGGACAGCAGTCTGGCCATAGAACCCCCCCTGTCGCAAGTTTAAATACTGTCCACGCGCCGAATCACGGTGCGGCCACGTTTAACACGATTGTTGTCGCTATCTGCAAATACGCGCATACCGGTGCATTGACGCAACCGGTCAATGGGTTGGCGCATTCGGGCATATCACGACCCCCATGGCTGGCACACAATCTCGGCAAATGTGACCTAATGACGCGCTGAGGTTTGTATGAAACCGGAACTTGCCAACGATCATCTCTTTCACATGATAGAGGAACAGGACCTAGAGCAGATGCGACGCGATAACCGATTGCTCGTGGCCGAAAATGTCTTGCTCAGACAGCGCATTATTGATCTTGAACAATACATTGTCACGAATGCAAGGATGGACTGCGAGTTGCATT
>JABSPW010000257.1 GCA_013214285.1 Halioglobus sp.
ACCTTCTCAGCGGTGATTGTGCTGCTCTCGCTGCTGGCAAAGCGGTGGTACGCGCCATCATGACGATCGCACTCTGACGGCGACATGAACTTTACGTCTGTGTCACTGCGAGACCTGGTACTGAAGCCTTGCGGTCGCTGCTACCCTAGGCATCGCGAAGAGAAAACTTTGGTTTCAAGGGATTGAGAGTTCAAGGGAGGGTAATTCATTCATGAAGTGCTCTGTTTTCATTGCTGCAAGTGCAGATGGCTAGATTGCCACCCCAGGCGGAGGCGTCGAGTGGCTGGATGCCGCCGGCAATGCCGAAAATGGTGATGGCACAACCATGGGAGACGGCGGCTTCGCTGACTTTCTGGGTACGGTGGACTGCCTGGTTATGGGGCGTAATACGCTCGAAAAGGTCGCCAGTTCTAACCTTTCCCCAGAGGAATGGCCGTACAGTGACTTACCTGTTTATGTACTTAGCAAAACGCTCTCAACGCTTCCTTAGGGATTGCCCGACACCGTGAGCCTGTTCTCTGGTGCGATTCCCGAGTTGATTGAGCGGTTGGAGGAGGGTGGCCTGCAGCACGCCTATGTCGATGGTGGCGCCACGATCACCTCTTTTCTCGATCATGGCTTAATCGATGAAATCTGCGTCTGGCAGGCACCAGTTCTGCTGGGTGGTGGACTTCCCCTGTTCGGACAACTGGGAAGCGCTGTCAGACTAAAAGGAGCGCATGCCACCGTGTTTTCTAATGACTTCATCCAGTGGAGATGTTCGGTAATTAAAGATCGCACCGCCGCAGGTTAATCGTCGGCTTGGCGTGCCTGCAATCGAGTCTGATAGCATTCACGCAAGTCGCTTAAGCATTAAGTGTTTTAGTAAGAATCCACAAGGAGGTGATTGTTGGGTAGACATACCTCGTCAGGCGAGCGCTTCTTGGCCATAGTGATGGTTGCTTGCTGCTCGCTTTTGGCAGCTTGCAGTGTCAAACAGTCAAACTGCACCACGACGCCGGATCTGACGGTCGAGGTGGTGAAGGCGCTCTATAACGACAATGTCAGTGCACTCATCGCCGGCGCTTCACTGAGGCGCTTTTACCCCGCGTCACAATATCCAACGACGTTTCCAACACGGGATGACTTCCTCGTCGCTGCGATGGATATTGATCCAACTGATGAGACCCTACTGCAATCCCTCCACGTCTTTTGCAAATCTACTGAGGGCGTTGACCCCCAAACCCGCAAAGAGCTCTGCACTCAAATACCGATTCATGCACTGGCAGAGCTCAGGCCCGACAATGGGCTTTACCAGGCCTTCCTCGCCGTTCTAAGTGTGGAAGAGGGCGATAATGATGGTGCGCTCGAGTACATGGAATCCGCTGCCCGTTCAGCCAACTTTGACGAGGGCTTTTTCCGTCAGGCGCTGAGTTTTGTGCCTGTCATAGACAAATACTTGCCAGGGCATCGCGCCTGTTCGCCTGTACTGGCTTCGAGCATCGCCGCTATGAACCTGCCGGAGTACCAAGGCATTATTGAGGTTTGCAAGCCGCGGGTAACGACAGACGAGCGCTGGCGCGAAGCTTGCCTCGATGTTAGCCGGAATATGGAAAAGCACGGCAAGGGGTTGGTCACCACGCAGGTAGGGTTAGGGCTCCACGCAGTGTTGCTCGACCAGATTCAACAGACAGACGAGGCGCAAGAAGTGCGTATGCGTGGAGATGAAAATCGCAATATTGCCAGCGACTACGGCCACAGCGCTCATGGCCGCAAAAACTCGAGGGAGACGGGTCTTCGTTTCCTGACATATGCTGAGCAATACGGCGAGCTTGAGGCTATGAGGCGTCTTTCAGACCGCCAGTGATTTGGTCAGTAGCGCTCGCCAGATAAAAATCATCCTCGACATGAGTGTTGGCAAAAATGAAAAATCTTAACTAATCGATATTTGGGCTCGCTGCAGCGCTGATCTTCTGTTACTCGGGCGCCATGGCCGCAGGAAAGATGGATAGTCAGAATATTTTTTCTGGTGCGCTGTCAAAAAGCGCTCCGATACACATACATCCTTTCAGTACTTCTGAGGCCGATTTGGGCAATCCAAAGTTTCGCGACACAGCGAACGCGATGGTGAAATCAGCCCCTCACCTCTTGGCCGCCGACATTGTTGAAAGCCTGCGCGATGCAGGGTTTACCTCAGTAACGCTGGATGAATCGGAAGGTGACATACCCATAGATGCTTTAAACGTGACTGGAAGGTTCACCAGGCTTGACCCGGGTCGTCAAAACCTCAGGGTTTGGATCGGATTTGGTACCGGTGAGAGTAAGGTATGTGTTTCTGGTGAGGTCGCTGACCCAGATGGCAATAAGCTCGCCGATTCTGCCGATTGTCGAAACGGATTGGGATGGGGTTCGAGTGGCCCGCAGGCAGACAAGGGTGCCGAGGTTCTTGGGGAGCGAGTGGCTGGATTCCTGATTGACTGGGCCGATTCCTAGGATCTTGAATGTTGTGCGGCGTCCTAAACCGTATCGGCGCTATAGATTGGCTGACTTCGCCGACAACTTGCTGACGGTCTATGCTTGTTGACGACCCTAACAGCAAGCGGAGTAGGCGATATGGAAGTGACGGCCGCCGATAAAATCAAGGATCGATTCTCAACCGTTCAAATCACGATTGTCAGTATCTTCCTCGGCCTGGCTATGGAGGATCTGTTCAGCAGGTTCTCGTCTATCGAGAGCCCTAGCTTTTTTGCCTATGTAA
>JABSPW010000258.1 GCA_013214285.1 Halioglobus sp.
GCAAACAAGATTTCTTTGGCTCCAAGTCGTGCGGTAGTCTAGAAAAGGTTCTATAACTCATTGAATCGGCCAAATGAAATGCTAATCGTTTGTAGCTTACTTGTAATAGCTGCTTGAGTAATAAACACCGAAAAATACTCTCTACTGTTAACCCTGATCGACCAACGTTTATTAGTGAATCATCGATCAAGTCTTTCTCTAAAACTGACAGCACCTCAGGGTGTTCATCTAATATACTAGAGAGTGCTTTAAGTTGATCACCGAACTCGTGTTCTGCGTAAAATTCAAATATACTTGCTTGTGCTACGCGAGTTTCTCGCATGCTCTAAATCCTCTTGTTTTCTCGATTACTTTTATGGTGAAAATAATCTACCAAATCCAAGAGGATTTTTCACTTCATTTTCATTTTAATCCCTATATTTATAGGGTAAATCTATTTATGGATAGGCACTAGCTATATAGCTAAGGACTCAGAACTTTATGCCGGCCGCATCGGTGGCATCTAAAATCAGAAAAACTTCCCGTCTATTAAATCAATTTCCCTTACGTGGTCGCATCGTTCCTGAATTAGGTGATGATGAAATTCGAGAGCGATTTGTTTATTCATATCGTCTTATCTATCGAGTGCGAGACCAGAGCGTATTGATTGTTGCTGTCATCCTGTCAGGGATCGCCCCAATGGGGCCACCCTATGATCGCCTAATGAGGCCACCTAAAACCAACTTTTAGGCTCAAACGCAGGTGCATTCTCAACTTTATTTTAGGTGTTTGCAAGCTCCCGGTTTTTCTGTCCATTTTTGGGATTATTACGTTGGTTTGGCTGACGGTAGCTGACCTCGCTATCGAGCGTCACTTGATAAGCCCCATGACGCAGTCGATCGATGGTGGCGGCGCCCAATAGTTTGTTAGGAAATGCATCTCCCCACTCTGAAAAATCCAGATTGCTTGTAACGATCGTTGCTGTCCGCTCATAACGTTCAGCTATCAGATCATGTAGATCTTCATCCTGCGGGGACCTGAGTGGCTTAAGACCGAAGTCATCGATAATCAGAAGCGGTGCCTTTATCAATGTTTTAAGACGACGATCGTAAGTGTTGGTCGCTCTGGCTGCGTGTAAGCTGGCAAGTAGCTGGCTTTGCGTTCCAAATAGAACATCATAGCCTTTACGTACAGCGCTTGCGCTATGTGGCTTTTACCTGATCCGCAAGGACCGACAATTAACGTTGATACTTTCTCTTCGATAAACTGACAGGTGGACAGCTCGACAATCAATTGCTTGTCTATACGAGGATCGAAAGTAAAATCAAAATTCTCAATGGTCTTCTCTCCGCGGAATCCAGCACGACGTATTCGTGAATCGAATTTGTTTTGATCTCGCCTTGCGACTTCGTCGCTCATCATCAGTGTCAAGAAGTCTATGTAAGACATTTGTTCTTCGATAGCCTCACGTTGACGCTTGGCCAGGCTCGCCATAATGCCGGTGAGTCTTAATGTTTTTAGGATGTGCTCTAGTTCTGGATTTGGGTTTTTCATGATAATTTATTCCTACTAATAACGTCGTGATTCCCCCTCCAAACATAGCTTTTTGTTGATGCCTGAAGAGGGAGTTGAATTGTATTATGATTAATGCGGGAGAAGGTCAGTTCCGTCGCGACTATAACGCCCATCACCTCGATAGGCGTCAGCTAACGGTGTTGTAGCAGACACATCATTCGGCTGTTGATCAAGACCTTGACGGAGAATACTTTTGACCGTTTTATAGAGTGGCGTCTCAAATGCCCACGCGCGTTCACACGCAGCTTCCAATCGCTTATCGCCATAGGCTTTACGAAAGCCAATCACACCCTGGGCAGCCCGTAAGTTATCAAGTACTCGATTTACAAAGAGATGCTCGATCAGCGCATGGCAACTGGCGCCAGCTTCTTTTGATTTGGCTAAGCACCACTGCGGATCACGCATGTAATAGGCTTTAGCTTGACTAGGAAGATGCTCTTGTACTGTCGACCGTGAACCCGGCTTTTTTAGGCGTTTATGTGCGGTTATCAACAATTGTTCATTGAATATTTCAACGAGGGTTTCCGATACTCTTGCCCAAAGATGTTGGCCTATCCAGATCTCGGGTACAGAATAGAAACTCTTTTCAATCTGTATATGGCAATCACTATGGCATTTTGGATTGACCCAGTGTGCAAGTAGCGGCGGCTTATCGGGTAGCGGCTTCAACAGTGCTTGTTCAACTTCAGTAAACCGAGTCAACGGCTTTTCTTGTACGGTCTCATGAATCCTCTGTCCGGCCTCATCGCGCACCCATTGCTTGAGTTGTTGATTGGCATCCGTTAACGAACGAAATTCGCGTAGAGGGACAAATTTATTCTTAACGTATTTGACACCAGATTCAACTCTGCCTTTCTTTTGAGGATCTCTGACAGGGCAAGGTGAAATGAGGAAGCCATAACCCTCCGCATAGTCAGCATAGGCTCTCTGCACTTTAGGTTCATGATAGCAAGCTTTGGTGATGGCGCATTTAGGATTGTCAATGATGCATCGCGTTGGAACGCCGTTAAACCACTCGAACGAACGGCGATGACATCCAAGCCAGGTTTCAACACTTTGATCACGTACCAACTCAGCGTACATATGGCGGCTCCACGATAGCACCATCACAAAGACCCACGTCTTAAATTCCTCGCCGGTAAATACATCAATCATCTT
>JABSPW010000259.1 GCA_013214285.1 Halioglobus sp.
CATTGACGCATCTACCGCGCAAGCCATCAGGGTTAACGGTGTCGACAACAGGGTCCTGGGGCAGGCTGGCAAGGCGCGCGGAAAAAACTTGTACCAGTACAGTGCACCTGTGCAAATAGAAGAAGACATTGCCGGGCAGGTGATAGTGACGATTAACGCCGATAACGTACAAGCCGCACAGCGGCGCTTCATTCTGAGCATGTTGGGGCTGGCTGTGCTACTCAGCTTGGCGGTATATGGCATAAGCCGACGGTTCGGGCATCGTCTTGGCCGTGATTTGTCTCGCTTGGCGCGACAAATTGCCCTTGAAGAAAAAGAGCCTGTGCATCCGCCAGAGAATGAAATTACGCTGCTGGAAAGACAAATCAAGGCTCTGCCAATGGATTTATTGCGCACGCGCAGCGAACCTGGCCCACAGGATGAAAATTACCGCACTACTGCTGTGCTTTATCTGCATCTCACCAGCCTGATAAATTATGTGGATACGTTGGAAGAACGCTCATTGCAACGTTACATCGAGCGATTACATCAAGTGGTATATGCAGCGGCGGGGTTTTATGCCGGTGATTTGCAGGTCGCTCGGCAATTTGGATTGGCGGTTTACTTCAGTGACCACAACAACGCTGGCAGCGCAGCATTTCGTGCTGCCTCGTGTGCCTGGCTGGTGAGGGCTGTCAGTCAGTCGCTGGAAAAAGACATGTCTTTATCTCTTTCTATTGCCATGGCTATTTCACAGAGTGAGCTTGGCGTCGGAACAGGCACAGATATCTACCCCGGTCTTTATACACAGCATGCACTGGATGAGTTACAGTCCGTTTGCGCCAGCAAGCCACCAGCGATTCTTCTCTCGCCGGCGGTCTGCGAAGACACAGACATCAGCGGACGCCTGCAGCATCGGCCCACGGAAGTCATGCACTATGCAATGCTGGAAGAATTTGCCGGGCCCTATCAAGACCTGCTGGAGCGCCAGTTGCGTCTGGTACTAAAACGTCTGGCCAATCCGGCAAGAGTATGACCCGGCAGCGAACCAGGCGATCACGCCGCGACAGTCATACGATCGACCTTTTGAAAACCGCGGGGTAGTTTGTTGCCGCGTCTGCCGCGCTCACCCCGGTAATGCTGCAGGTCTTTAAATTTGAAGTTCTGATGACGTTTTCCCGAATAGATGACAAGTGTATCTTGTGCGGTAACCACCTGAATCGCCACCACGTACTCCTCTCGTGCTTGCACTCTAGCCGCAGGAATTCCAATAATTTTATTGCCTTTGCCACGCGCCATCTGTGGTAAGTCGGCCAGGGGAAAAATCAACAGACGCCCCTCACTGGAGACCGCGGCCACCAGTGAATCCTGCACTGACCCAATGGCCGCAGGTTGCAATACTTGCCCGCCCTTTGGCACAGTGATGGCCCCTTTACCGGCACGATTTTTACTCTGCAAATCACCTAGTTTCGCCACAAAGCCATATCCGGCGTCACTGGCAAGCAGATACAGCGCCGCCTCATCGCCCATCATAAGCCCGCCGAAAGTTGCCCCCGAGGGAGGATTAACGCGGCCCGTCAAGGGCTCGCCCTGACCCCTGGCTGAAGGCAAGTTATGCGACGGCACAGTATAGGCACGGCCCGTCGAATCAAGAATCACAGCAGGCTGGTTACTTTTACCGCGTGCGGCCATTTTATAAGCATCGCCAGATTTATAACTCAGCGTCGTAGGATCAATGTCATGCCCTTTGGCAGCACGAATCCAACCTTTTTCCGACATCACGACAGTGATGGGATCCGCCGTCACCAACTCCAATTCACTAAACGCCTTGGCTTCATCGCGCTGCGCCAGCGGCGAACGCCGCGCGTCACCGTATTTCTCCGCCACGGCCAAAAGCTCTTTCTTGATCAAGGTCTTCAGGCGCGCATCACTTGCCAAAACCTTGTTCAAATAATCACGCTCTTGCGCCAGTTCGTCCTGTTCGGCGCGAATATTCATTTCTTCGAGTTTAGCCAGATTGCGCAGTTTTAACTCCAGAATAGCCTCAGCCTGCACATCGCTTATATTGAAGCGCTTAATAAGAGCTGGCTTAGGTTTATCCTCTGTGCGAATAATGTGGATTACTTCGTCTATGTTAAGAAAAGCAACCAGGTACCCGTCAAGAATATGTACGCGCTTTTCAACGCGCTCCAGACGGTGTGTGAGGCGACGGCGCACCGTCTCCTTACGAAACGTCAGCCACTCTTTCAGTATAGCCGCCAGGCCCTTCACGCCGGGACGGCCATCAATACCAATCATATTGAGATTAACTCGGTAGGTTCGCTCGAGATCCGTAGTGGCGAACAGGTGGCTCATCAAGGCGTCCATCTCCACTCTGTTAGAGCGCGGTGTAATCACCAAACGCGTGGGATTTTCATGATCTGACTCGTCACGCAGGTCAGACACCATCGGTAATTTTTTGGCCTGCATCTGTTGTGCGATTTGCTCTAGAACTTTGGAGCCCGACACCTGATGCGGCAGGGCACTGATCACAATATCGCCCTCTTCTCGCTCCCACAGTGCTCGCATGCGCAGACCGCCGCGCCCGCTTTCATACATGGCAAGGATTTCTTCGCGCGGTGTAATAATTTCTGCCTGCGTAGGAAAATCTGGCGCCTGCACATAGTTACACAGCTCCGTCACCGTTGTTTTGGGTGCCTCCAGTAGTCTCACTGTTGCAGCAATCACCTC
>JABSPW010000260.1 GCA_013214285.1 Halioglobus sp.
CATTGACAATCGAAGCGATCGCCTGATCTCGCGGCAAGAAATTCGACATCAGTACAACGATGTGTATAAGCAAGGCTTTGCATTCCCAGTGATCCCAGAAGACGACTATCGCTATGCCATCTCGTTGAGTAACGGTGAAAATATTCCCAATGACTGGATCATAGATTTTGGTGACAGGGTGATGTCGAATCGTTGGGGCGCTCGTTTCCTAAACATCGAAATACAAGGTCGGCAATGTGATGGCCGGATAGCGTCCAACCATGATCGGTCATGGTATGCTGCGGGTGACTTTCAGGACAGTCATTTTTCTGGTTGGGGTCGCGGAGCCTGTAGCGGTCGACCGGATGAACCGCTGGTAGACTGTTCGGCAGGTCTGGATTTGGCAAAAAAACTCGCCGCACACTACAATCATCGGCCCTGGCACTCGGGATTGAGTCGCAACTGTCCCTTCAACGGCTGCGGTGATAATGGCGTTTGTGCAGCTACTTATCTTGGCGGGGGTCTTGCCGTTCTCAGGGACTACGCCTGCGTCTGTGCCCCCGGGTACTCTGGTAACACGTGTGACGTTTTATTAGATACAGACAATGACAGCGACCAACACAATAGCGACATCACCCGCCATTCTAGTGTGACCTTCCGCGTCGACATGAGCGACTATCCTGGCGGTATAGGCGACGATACGGTTTACGTCAACGGCACTTTCAACGGCTGGTGCGGCGAGTGCTCGCCTTTGAGCTATGATGATGCGTCGGGTATCTGGTTGGCCAAAATACCGATGGCAGCACAGCGTATTGAATACAAATTCACCGTCAATGGGTGGGTTTCACAAGAACAATTCGCTGATACGATTGCAGGTTGTACTATTACCGATGGAACGTACACAAATAGAGTCCTGACTGTCCCTAATTCACCAGAGGTTGCTATCCCCATCGCGTACTGGAACTCCTGCGAGACTTATGCCCCACCGTCCGACGGCAATATCGATACGGAACCAGTGGAAATCCCTCCGCCCGGGTGTTAGGGCGCTGAATGGTTCTAAAATGCACAAGTAACACATCAGCCCCGCACCACCTTGGCAAATCGGGTTGCAGCGCCGAGGCTATATCCTTCCCTGCGGTAGAGGAAGGACAGGCCCGCGGCTGCAGCAGAGCCTGCTGTTTTTTACTAAGGAATCTTTCCCGCGTCGACATCTACAAAAAGATCACGACTTTGTCGGCCCGTTTCTGCTCCATCCCGGAACCCTAGCATTAAGACGGCTCACAACGGCGGCGCCTTGTTGTTTTAATCCACGGGCGACTACAGTGCCGGGATACCGCTCTTTTTGCACAGTCGCACTGCAGGGACAGACTGCAGCTTGGGTTTACTTATCCTATTTTAGCCTTCACCCATGTTGGGCGGCCGATCCAGATTCATGACCCGCGTCCAAGCCGAGACGAAGTCATCAACGAAGCGCTGCTCTCCTCCCTGAGCAGCGTATACTTCAGCGACCGCGCGCAACTCAGAATGCGAACCGAAAATAAGGTCCACGGGCGTAGCCGTCCACTTTACCTGACCCGTTGCTCGGTCCACCCCTTCATAGAGACCCACCTGCCCCGCAGATTTTTGCCAACGAGTGGACATGCTGAGCAGGTTGACAAAAAAATCATTGCTGAGCACGCCGAGGCGATCAGTAAACATGCCGTGTTCAGCTTTACCGCTATTCGCCCCCAAGACCCGCATACCGCCGACGAGCACCGTCATTTCTGGCACCGACAGGGTGAGCAGGCTCGCCCGTTCCACCATAGCCTCCACGGGCGATCTATCGGTGTCAAGATCGTAATAGTTTCGAAAGGCATCGGCGGTTGGCTCTAATACCGAAAAGGAGGTGACATCGGTCTGCGCTTGTGACGCATCGGTACGACCGGGATGAAAGGGCACTGCTACAGGACAACCGGCAGCGTCTGCCGCATCCTCTACCGCGACAACGCCACCCAACACAATCAGATCCGCCATAGAAACCTGTTGCGGCTGATTAGCCGCATTGAACGTTTGCTGAATGGCCGCCAGTTGCGACAGTACCGAGGCGAGTATCGACGGATCGTTGACCGGCCAGTCTCTCTGCGGTGCCAGGCGCAGGCGGCCGCCATTTGGCCCCCCACGCTTGTCAGTCCCGCGATAGCTGGCCGCCGCTGCCCAGGCAGTGCCAACCAGGTCCGCTCGGCTGACAGCCGAATCACGAATAGCTGTCTTCAGTGCCTGCACATCCGGGTCGGTAATGGCGGGGTATTCTGCCGCGGGGATCGGGTCCTGCCACAACAATTCTGCCGCAGGCACCTGATCTCCCCGGTAGCGCCAGCCTGGCCCCATATCGCGATGGGTCAGTTTATACCACGCCTTGGCGAAGGCTACCTGAAACGCCTCGGGGTCCGCCTGAAATCGCTTGGCAATTTCTTGGTAACTGGGATCGAACTTGAGCGCCAGATCTGTGGTGAACATGATCGGCGCATAGCGCTGGCTGGCGTCGGCCGCATCTGGCACCAAGTCCGCCGCCTGTCCGTCGGCGGGGATCCATTGTGTCGCCCCTGCGGGGCTCTGTGTGGTGACCCAGTCGAAAGCGAACAGGTTGTCCAGATACTGGGTAGTCCAAGCGGTCGGATTCCCCGACCAGGCACCCTCCAGGCCACTGGTGATCGCATCCTTGC
>JABSPW010000261.1 GCA_013214285.1 Halioglobus sp.
CGCGGCCATAGACGAAATCCACTTTCACGTTGTTCTCTTTGCCCGGCACCATTTTGTAGGTTGAAAAGTAGTGTTGCAGGCGTTCCGTATTAATCGCCGGCAAGTCGGCAATATCGTGTACATCGCCCCAGATGTTATCGCCGGCCAGTACCGCAACAATCTTATCGTCGGCCTCGCCCCCATCAATCATCTGAATGCCGCCGACGATGCGGGCGCGCAATACGATATCGGCGCGCGTAATGTGGCGTTCGGAAAACACACAGATATCCAGTGGGTCACCATCGGCAACGTCTATGCCGGGGCAGCGCTGGGCGACTTCCTCGGCGCAGTAGGTGCGCGGAATAAAGCCGTACAAAGCCGGCGGGCTGGAGGTGGTGCGCTGGGGGCGGTCTATCATCAGGAATCCGGACGCCTTGTCGAGCTCGTACTTGACCACGTCACTGGGCGTCATTTCGACGTAGACCTGCACTATATCTTCGGTGGTATCTTCGGGTCGGGCGTGCAGGCCATGCCATGGATGGCGACGCCACCGGTTGAAATCACTGTTGCTGTACATCGATTAACCTCAAGCTGATTGCAAAGTTGCTGTCTTTGAGAGGCGCGCATTGTACAGAGAAGACCGCGCAAAATCTTGCCGCAATTGGGCAATTTCCCGCATTTTTACATCGCCTGCACGCGGTGTTATAGCTGGAAGCGTTTTTTCAGCTTTTTTGGCAGTGCTACGTTTTTCAGCCGCACGTATTGGGGTAAACCCTTGCGATAGTCGGGGTAGGCCTCACCGACGATCAGCGGCGCAAAATAGTCGCGGGCGGCTTGGGTAATGCCAAAGCCGTCGCGCGTAATATAGTTGCGCGGCATCATCTTTTCGCGATTGGCGACTGCGTCCAGCGGCGCTTTGCCAATTGACCAGGTATAGCGTTTGCCCTTGCCGCGCACGATGCAGGGCATGATCGCGTTGTCGCCTTGCAGGGCAAACTCAATCGCCGCTTTACCCAGCGCGTAGGCCTGATCGACATCGGTTTGCGAGGCAATGTGGCGCGCTGCACGTTGCAGATAATCGGCGACGGCCCAGTGGTACTTGTACCCCAGTTCCGTTTGAATCATCTGTGCCAGCTGCGGCGCCAGACCGCCGAGTTGGCTGTGGCCAAAAGCGTCCTTGAGTCCGGATTCGGCCAAAAAGGTGCCATCTTTATACTGGGCGCCCTCGGATGCGACGATAACGCAATAGCCATGGCGCTTGACGGCGCGTTGCACCCGCGCCATAAATTTTTTGCGTTCAAAAGCAATCTCCGGAAACAAGATCAGGTGCGGCGCATCGCCCTCGCGCTCGGCGGCAAGCCCGGCGGCGCCGGCGATCCAGCCCGCGTGCCGGCCCATGACTTCCAGAATAAATACCTTGGTTGAGGTCTCGCACATGGATGCGACATCCATCGCCGCCTCGCGCGTAGAAATGGCGACATATTTGGCGACCGAGCCAAACCCGGGGCAGTTATCGGTCAGTGGCAGGTCGTTGTCGATGGTTTTTGGGATATGAATGGCCTGCAGCGGGTAACCCAGTGTTTGGCTTAGCTGCGCGACTTTAAGACAGGTGTCGGCGGAGTCGCCACCGCCGTTATAGAAGAAGTAGCCAATATTGTGCGCTTTGAACACCGCGATCAGGCGTTCATACTCTGCCCGGTTTTGTTCCAGGCTTTTCAGTTTGTGCCGGCAAGAGCCAAAGGCGCCAGCGGGCGTGGACAGTAAGTTGCGAATAGCCGCGGTGCTTTCCTTGCTGGTATCGATCAGCTCCTCGCGCAGGGCACCAATGATGCCGTTGCGCCCGGCATAGACTTTGCCGATGTGGGTGCGCTGCTGTCGGGCGGTTTCGATGACACCGCAAGCGGTGGCGTTAATCACGGCGGTAACGCCACCGGATTGAGCGTAAAAGGCATTTTTTCGCGGCATGGTGCAGTTTTTCCTGGTGGCGGTGCGTGTGTCCGAGTATTGGTGCAGTCCATCTTTATTATGCGTGCAAATGATACGACAAATGCCGCCAGTTGTGGACTGTTGTACGGCTTTTGTCCGAGCGGCTGCGGCACTGCCAGAGCCCATGCTACTATGCGCCATCGATCAAAGGAGCGTTTGTTGAAAGGCCATATTCATATCCTTGGCATCTGCGGGACCTTCATGGGTGGCGTTGCGCTGCTGGCGAGGGAGTTGGGATATCAGGTAACCGGTTCTGACGCCAGCGTTTACCCGCCCATGAGTACCCAGCTGCGGGCCGCCGGCATCGAGCTCTCCGAGGGCTACCTGCCCGAACACCTCGACCCGAAACCCGACTGCGTCGTGGTCGGCAACGCCATGAGCCGCGGCAACCCGCTGGTGGAATACCTGCTCAACTCGGGCCTGCCCTACACCTCGGGCCCCCAGTGGCTGGCCGAGCACGTGCTCAAGGACCGCTGGGTGCTCGCGGTGTCCGGCACCCACGGCAAGACCACCACCAGCAGTATGCTGGCCTGGATACTGGAATACGCCGGCATGGCGCCCGGCTTCCTGATCGGTGGGGTGCCCGCCAATTTCGGTATCTCGGCCCGCGCGGGGGGCTCCGACTTTTTTGTCGTGGAGGCGGACGAGTACGACACCGCGTTTTTCGACAAGCGTTCCAAGTTTATTCACTACCGGCCGCGCACACTCAC
>JABSPW010000262.1 GCA_013214285.1 Halioglobus sp.
AGATCATTCCCAACGGCGTGTTCCTGGAAGAGCTGGAGCCGCTGCCCAAACCAGGCGCCTTCCGCGCGGCCCATCAGCAGGTTGGTGACCATCCCTTCGTGCTCTTCCTAAGCCGGTTGCAGTACAAGAAAGGGCTCGACCATCTGGCCAACGCATTTGCGCTAGCGGCAGGCAAATTGGACCGGGCGCACCTGGTGGTCGCCGGCCCCGACGAAGGCGAGCAGGCAGGCTTTCAGCGGCGCATCGAAGCGGCTGGACTGACCGATCGTGTGCACCTGGTCGGACCGTTGTACGAACGGCGCAAGATCGAGGCGCTCGTCGACGCGACATGCTTCTGCTTGCCCAGTCGCCAGGAAGGCTTCAGCGTCGCCATCACCGAAGCGCTGGCGTGCGGGGTCCCCGTCGTGGTCACCGAAGCGTGCCATTTCCCGGAGGTCGGCCAGGTCGGTGCCGGCCGCGTCGTGCCACTGGACGATGAAGCAATCGCAGCAGCGCTGGTCGAGGTCATGTCCGACCAGGCCCTCGGAGCCCAGATGGGGCGCCAGGGCCGGGCGCTGATCGCCGAACGGTTCACCTGGCAGCGCATCGCGAAGCGCACGATCGAAGCATACGAACGTGTGGTCCAGCCCTCAGCGCTGTCTTGATTCAAGAAACTGCCGACGACGCTCATCGGGATCCATGTCGGCTGGACCCCTGGGTCCGCCGTCCTTCGCGCGCCGGTCTGACTGTTGCTTGGCGATCTCCTGCCGCGCCTCGGCGAGGCGCTGGCGCAGCGCGTTTTGCTGGTCCTGGGTCAGCAGGTCCCAGATCTGCTGCTGGCGCTTGACCGGATCAGGCGCCGTGGCACGCAACTCTTGGATCCCCTGACGCAGTTCGGCAGCGCCCTGCTCGTCGCCCTGGGCGGTGAGCTGCCGCATCGAGGCCTGTAGCTCAGAAATCCGGACGGCGTTCTTGCGTTGAAACTGGCGTTGTTGGGTCTGCAGCTCCTGCATGATCTTGCGGATCTGTTGCTGCTGCTGCGGGTCCAGGTCCAGCTCGTTGACCAGGCGGAACCACCGCCTCGGCGGCACCGCCAGGCGCTGCCGGGCGCCGCGTCGGCCCGTTGTCTGGTTCTGGCCCTCAGGTGCCCGCTCCACGGTCGGTCCGGCCAGGAGCGGCGTATCACCGGACGACGCGGGCGGCTCGGCGGCCGGGCGACTGGTCTGGGCCTGCGAGGCACAGGACAGCAGCAGAACTGACGCGATCGAGGCAAGTCCTTTGACCATTGGCTTCATATCGGCGTTCCCTACCCTACTATTCGTGGTCCCTGACTGAATCATCCCCCCGGAACCAGCAGCTTATGCCTCCCAAACGCGACCAAGTGTACGACGCACTCCGCACCGTCCAGGATCCGGATCTGGGCAAGGATCTGGTGACCCTGAATATGGTCAAGGATGTGCGTATCGACGGTGATCAGGTCCATGTCCATGTGGAGCTGACCACGCCGGCCTGTCCCATGAAGGACAAGATACGCCAAGACGTGGTTGCCGCCGTCCAGGCCGTTGATTCGACGATCCGTGATGTGCACGTTGAGTTCAGCGCCGATGTGCGTCCACCCAACGAGAAACTGCACGACCAGCAGAGTCCGTTGCCCAATGTCAAGCACGTCATCGCCGTGGGCGCCGGCAAGGGCGGCGTGGGCAAGTCGACCATCGCAGCCAACCTGGCCATCGGCCTGGCGCAGCATGGCGCCAAGGCGGGTCTGCTTGACGGCGACATCTACGGCCCATCGATGACGACCATGCTCGGCCTTCAGGAGGTGCCTGGTCGCGTCCGAGAGAACACGCTGCTGCCCTTCGAGGTGCACGGCATCAAGTCCATGACGATCGGCAAGCTCGTGGAGCCCGAAAAGCCGCTCATCTGGCGCGGTCCGATGGCCCACGGCGCGTTCAAGCAGCTTGCAACCCAAACCGATTGGGGCGAGCTGGATTACCTCATCGTCGATCTTCCACCAGGTACGGGCGACGTGCCGCTAACGCTCGCCCAACTGCTGCCGCTCACCGGCGCGGTGGTGGTCTGCACGCCACAGAAAGTGGCCCAAGACGATGCCCGCCGGGCCGTACGAATGTTCGAGCAACTGGGCGTGGCGGTGCTCGGCATCGTCGAGAACATGAGCTATTTCATTGCCGACGACGGCAAGGAATACGACATCTTCGGTCGCGGCGGCGCCGAGCACATGGCCAAGGAGATGAGCCTGCCGTTTCTGGGTTGCCTCCCGATCCACATGCAGTTGCGCAAGAACTGTGACAATGGTCAGCCGCTGGAGAACTGGCAGCAGGAGACACTCGCCGCTGAACTGAACGGCTTGTGTCAGAACTTGGCTCAGCAGGTGTCGATCGCCTCGGCATCGGGGGCCTACGTGCAACCCACGTTGTCCGTCCAATAGCAGTCCCGGGCATCGACCGACATGCGCTGGTCCGGCGCGCTCAAGCCGAGAGCATCGACAACAGCACGCTCAGCACCAGACCATTGCTGATCGCGTGCATGAGGATGGCCGGCAGGACCGTCCCCCGCCATTCGCGCATGAGCGAGAAGGCCACGGCGAGGGACATCAGCGCCGGAATGGCGACCCATCCCTGCGGGTGGATCATCGCAAAGATGAGCGCATTGACCAGCGTGC
>JABSPW010000263.1 GCA_013214285.1 Halioglobus sp.
GCACCTCAGCCTTTGACTGCTCGGATCTTGAGAGTTCGTTCCTGGCATGCAACGACGATGACCCGGACAACGACTGCGGCCAGGTGCCTGATTTTTCCAGCACCGTGCAGATCGCGATCACGGCTGAATCGACATATCTGGTTCGGGTCGGCGGATGGGCCGAGGGAAGCGCCGGCCCCGGCACGCTGAGTGTCAATTGCCTGGAAGGTCCCGTGCTGGGGGCCTGCTGTGTCGATGGAATCTGCCAGGACACGATCGAAGAGTCTGATTGCCAGCAACTGGACGGCCAGTGGTACTTGGGCGAGACGTGTCCTGAGTTCGACGAGTGTCGTCCGGCCAATGACGACTGCCAATTCGCCCAGGCGGTGACCGAAGAGAGCATCGACTTTGATTCGACCTTTGCCACGACCGACGGGCCTGCGCTGCCCGAGTCGTGTGATGAAGGGTTTGGCCTGGGATTCGAAAAAGACCTCTGGTACTTCTACACGCCCACAGCCGCGGGTCCCTCCACGTTTGATTTGTGCGTGAGCACTTTTGACACACGGATCGCCATATACCAGGGCGATTGTGACAAGTTGGTACTCCTTGCCTGCAATGACGACTCAACGGTCTGCCCAAATCTGCAGTCGAGGCTCACCCTTGATATGACCGCTGGCGTGGCCGTCCTGGTCCGGGTCGGCGGCTTTGAGGAAGGCGCGCCTGGTACGTTGACCATCAGCCAGCCGTAGACTGCATCCGGCCTCGGCTCGATGCACGGGGAGCCTGGGAATCGCCTTTGAATACCGGCCCAGGCCACGGCCTTACGACGCCCAGGAGGGCGCCCCTGGCCGCTGGGTCGAGCATTGTGCACCGTTGTCAGGGCCAGAGACCGAGCCTGGCAGAGCCGCGTGAGGGCTGTTCTGCTCGCGCTGGCCTCAGGGGTCTAGACCCCCGGCCCAGGCCGTCCACGGCTGGCACCAGCGTAGATGAACGTGAGATTGCGCGCGTACACCAGGAAACCAAATGCCTGGCCCAGGATGCCGATGGGATCGCGCCGCCAAAGGAAGTAGCAGAGCAGTAACAGGGCGCCTCCGAGGCTGCACCACCAGAAGATCGGCGGCACGATCGACTGGTGGTGCGCCTCGCTGATGAGCCATTGGATGAGCATGCGGGCAAAGAACAACAGCTGTCCGGCAAGCCCGACGGCCACCCACGCAGCCTCCCACCCGTGTTGGATGTGCAGAATGTCCATCCAGAGCGGCAGCTCCTGGCCGGCGGCAAGCATCAGATTGGTCATATCCGGATCTCTTTGGTTTGCGTTGCAATGTCATGAGACCGGCGCTGGGCCGCCTGGGGAATTTGGCTGGGCCGGCAGCGCAGCTGACGGCGGACAATCCGCCGCACCCCAAAGCAGTCGACCAGACCCACGGCGGCACGATCGAGTAACCCGTACTTGCTTGCGCCCCGGGTCCGCGCATGATGCACCACCGGCATCTGATGCACCGAATACCCGAGGCGGCGCGCCAGGTAGGGGATGAACCGGTGCATGCCACTGATGTCCAGGGGCAGTGATTGAGCAACCTGTCGGCGCATCACGCGCAACGTACAGCCCGTATCGCGCGTGAAATCGCCCAGCACGAGAATCCGCGTGAATCGAGCCACCATGGATCCGAAGCGCCGTCGAAGCGCGTCTTGGCGGCGACCGCTCCGATCGCCCTGAATGAGATCGGCGCCGGTTTGATCGAGAGCATCGAGCAAGCACGGCAGGTCCGCCGGATCGTTCTGGAGGTCTGCGTCGAGCATGGCGATCAGCTCACCCTGCGCCGATTGGATGCCCGCCCATAAGGCGGCCGTCTGGCCGGCAGCCTGGATCGTCACAACGCGGAGGCGCTCGTGCTGTCCCAGCAGAGTCCGGAGCTGATCGTCGGTACCGTCGGTCGAACCGTCATCCACGATGATGATCTCGTAGTCACAGTCCACCGGCACGAGTGCCTCGTCGATCTGGAGTACCAGCGCCGCCACGTTGTCGCGCTCGTTGCGGGCCGGTGCGATCACCGAGAGCGAAGCAACTGCCATGGTTTGAAGCCTAACAGGTCGGGCCTTGTGGTCGTTGTGCTGGGCGCACCTTACACTCGGGCCATGACGCGCAGTATCGCTCAGGCCCATCCACCGGCAGGTATCCGAGCGATTCGATCACGTCTGGGGGCCGTCGTCGCCTCGCACCTTCTCGTGGATGTCTATTCAGCATTCGTGCCACCCTTGTTGGGCCTGCTGGAAGTGCGATGCCAGCTCTCGGCTGCCGAGACGGCATGGCTGCTGGGGCTGGGGTCTATGACATCAGGCCTGAGCCAGCCTTTGTCGGCATGGATCAGCGATCGCACCGACTCGCGCCTGCTGGGGGCGGTGGGCCTGGCGATCGCCGCGTTGTGTCTCAGCAGTATCGGTCTGGCCCAGAGCTTCTGGCCCCTGGTGCTGCTCTACGGCACGGGCATGCTCGGCGTGGGAATCTATCATCCGGTCGGTGCGGCGACCATGGGCCAGCTGTCATCGCAGGGCCCGCGCACCAGGCGCTCACTGGGCCTGAGCATCTTCTTCGTGGCAGGCATGGCCGGTGGCATCACCGGCGCGATAGTGGCATCGCGGGCCGGTGCCCATCCAGGTGGCCTGGACCAGTTG
>JABSPW010000264.1 GCA_013214285.1 Halioglobus sp.
GCTGGAGAGTCTGTGGCACGTTACGGTGGCGAAGAGATAGCGATCATCATGCCGGCGGTCCCGCTCGAACACGCCATTCAACGCGCTGAACAATTACGGATCAAAATACAGTCTCTCGCCATTGAGCATCCAGCATCCAAGACACAGCGTTTTGTTTCAGTCAGCATCGGTGTGTGCTGCAGTTCTCAGTTTTCCAATATTACATCGGCGACATTGGTTGAGAGTGTGGACAAAGCGCTTTACCGAGCGAAGAAACAAGGGAGAAACCAAGTTGCCATCGCACAATGATATTCACGCGCTGCATTCCTATTAGGTTTGACTCAGCCCTCTCCCTGGTAGTGCTTTCGCCAGCTGCGCTGCACTGAGCGCACATCAGCATAGTTCACCAGATAGAGCTCGTTTTGTTCCATGAACCGTCTTACGGCTGGGTTTGAAAATACAGCCGTGTCCCCAAGTCGAACAATTCTATCTACACCCTGCGCATGATTTTTACCGCGAGGAATCTCCACATTGCTCTCTCCGTGCTCTACGGCCGCATGCATAAACACGTGATTCAGGCCTGGGCGAGTCACGCTCTTCAAAGCCCTCAAATAAAGTTCCAAGCGTAGCGGTAGGTCGCTTTCCGTGCTCATCTGATTCTCATAAGGAATCTCCAATCCCAAACTAAAGTTCACTAGTCTGGCGATGAACCAGCCAGCTATCGTGTTTTTCCGATAACCGATACTGCGGTTAATATCTTCCAGTTCATAAAAACCAAAAAAGGTGTCTGGACGGAGGATACCCTGCTCATCGAGGTACTCAATATCCGCCTGTGAAGCTCGATCAAATGTGTTCATCGTGATCGGCAGATCGAACGCCACTGCCTGCGCTATTGCTGCTTGACGAAGTGCGCTGATCGAGGCCCCCGGGTAGTGACTGTCTCGGTAATACGTGCCCATATGCGAGTCGATATGAGTCAAATTGATTCCGGCGTCTAGCGCTTTTTGTATCTGTGCTCGGAACTCTTTGGCCACCTCGTCTGGGTTAGCGTGCAGCTGAATATCTGAAATTTTTTCCCAAGCCAGCCCGGCCTCGTTATACAAAGATGGAACTTCCTCCCGAGAAAGCACCGGCGCCCACGGGTAAAGCTCCTGGTACTCATTTGTGAGCATTAGGTGAATGCCTACACCCCAGTCGGGATGACTGTCAGCAAGACGGGCAAAGCGTTGGATCTCAAGGTCATTACGATCGTGCACAATTATGCTGGTTGAGGTGACCATGCCAAGGGGCATGACTCTGGCGACACCATCCGTGAAACTGGGATGAGCGGCGGTGTCGTCAGAGTTTACAACAAGCAGGCGTGCCAACGGTGGATACCCTAGTTCCTGGGCTAACGTCTGTCCATCGGGACCAGGCGGCATGCTTGGCATACGAAAAATCAGCTGATTTTTTAGAGCTAGCGGCAGCATCACCAAGCAGCTGCAAACAAAAAGAATGACGGACCCCGTCGCGAGTTTACGCATGTTGTTCTCCCCTGTTCACCAGTTCTTGCGTGGAACTATTCACCCGATCTAGTGGCAAATCGCGTTGGCAGTCATCACCAAAATGAATGGGCGCGACCATCACGCCGCCAACGCGACGCCTGATTTCCGAAGCCGCACCCCTGTGATCGTCAAACTTCGCCCAGCAAACCACCCAGCCGCTATGCATACTCAGGTTTATCGAAACGATTTTCACAAATCTGATCGACTACCGAATAGATTTTCTTTCGGATTGATAATGTGTTGAGCACACACATTCGATATATTGCTGCCCACCAAAAAAAGTATTCGCGGCCGGCTGCCTCTTCAGAGGTTTAAGGCCATGCAATAGTCAAATAATCAGAAGGTGATCTTATGGTCAACTATCTATACAGCAAATGCAGGAGCTCGCATGGATGCATCGACGAACATTCTTGATCACTGGTTCAGCATCGCGGGACAAGCGGTGACCGTAGGCTGGATAATTTTGATTATAGGTCCGCGGAGCAATGCCTGGTTGCTCTGTATCCCGCGTTTCGCTATTCCGTTTGCCATTTCACTTCTCTATGCAGGTTATGCGATGGCATATTTTTTTGCAGATGAAAACGGCGGCTTCGGCTCACTCGACGCGGTCGCTGCTTTGTTCAGTCAACGTGAAATGCTGCTCGCCGGATGGGTACATTACCTCGCTTTTGATCTGTTTATCGGTGGTTGGATTGCCGTAGAATCAGACCGGCTCGGCCTAAGTCGATTAGCCCAAGCGCCCATACTGTTCACGACGTTTTTTCTAGGCCCAGTGGGGCTTGCGACATTTCTTGTTATTAAAGCGACCGTGCACATCTGCTGCATGAGAGCGTTCAATCGCCAAAGGACTATCGGGCTTGGAGACGCGTCATGAGAGAAGCTAGGCAGTACATGCCCCATACTCCCCTCCTCCCTATGGATCGGATGATTCAAATCAACCTATCTATGGCCCTCTTAAGGGGGGCAACCTTTGTCGTTTTCGCGCCCGCGATGATTATCGATTCGCGCCTGCTCGATGGTGCACCTGTTTGGCTAAAGCCTCAGAAATTTCACCTCTCACTGGCGCTGCATTTTGTCACCATTGCTGTATTAGCACAGCTGCTCCCATCCAAGGTTCGAAATGGCCCA
>JABSPW010000265.1 GCA_013214285.1 Halioglobus sp.
CGCCAGACGAAGATCACTAGCAAAGCGACGATCCTGAGCTAGTAGGGGCTCGAACCAATAATAAAACAGCTTGTTTTTGCGACTTATTGGTTAGATAAGTATTGTACTTTGGCGTCCACACGCTGATGACGTGGCATACCGTAGTCATGGCCGTAGAGTGAGGTGTCCCAGGCGCCGTACATAGGGTTGGGAAGAACGACCCATTTTCTTCCCCAATGCTCGTGATATTGCCTCACCAGCGCCATACGTGAGACCGGATCGGTTTTAGAGTTCGCTACAAAATCGTCCAGGTCGTCACCAACCAGCAGCAGAATCCGGAAAGTATCGGACAGTTGAGCGCGTAGATACGCCTTTTCCGTCTCCGGCTGGTAATTATTTAGCAGGAGGAATTCTTGTTCCACCGGAAGCCCGAGTGCCTGGAGGTTTTTTGTAGTGCACTCACGCAGCGATTCGATGCGTCGACTGTAGTATATGATCTTGACACCGCGTGATAGAGCATCCTGGATGAAGTTTTTGGCCCCGGGTATTGCAGGGGCGGTAGCTTCATGGCACCAGTCACTGAAGGTTTTCTGGGTGTACTCGCCATGTTCGGTAACGATACGCGCATTGTAAATGCTGGTGTCAAGTATCGTCTGGTCGATGTCCATCAGCACCGCCGGGGGTAGGGCAGCATAATCTCCAGTCTGCTCGATGGCAGCGCTCCACTGAGGGTCATTCAATGCGACAACAAGGTTGTCACGGGCAGCGCGGTAGGCTTGACTTGCGCTGGCAAAATATTCGGGTGCTGTCATTGTCCAGAGGGTAGCGTTCAAAGACTCGTGAATGCTCGGATGAGAGGGTGAGTTGCAGGCACTAAGTGACGTCAGCAGCGCGGCGAGTCCCGCTGCGCGAATGAGACGCACCCTCATTTCATAGATACCATTAACTCGTGGATGGGCTGAATCAGCCTGCTTAGCCACTCGCCGCCCCGTGCGTCTTCGACAAGTCCAACGACAATGTAACGTCGATTGTTCGCCTCGATCAGTGCACTGTCGCCATGCCAGCGTTGCCACGTACCGGATTTCCTAAAGATTTCTACGCCAGGGTAATGGTCGAGACCCTTGACGAACTTGTGATTAATACCGGGTTCGCTCAGTATACCTTTCATTTCCGCACTGAGCTCTTCACCGACTACTTGGCCGGTCTCCAAGAGGTAGTAAAAACGCGCCACTTGCATGGCCGTTGCTCCATGTGAATAGTTGTGCAGTGGATCGCGCAGGTAAGCCGGTGATTTGCCGTACTCTTTTCCAACCCAGAGTCCGCCGGACCCTTCCAGGTCATAGAGGTCAAACTCGTTAGACTGCAGGATTTCAATCAGGCGTTGTTTGCCTACACGATTCAGCATGCGGGTCGCCTCCAGGTTGGAGGAGAAGCGAATCATTTCTGTCAATGAATTACGGGTCGACGCGTCCAGCGCCATGTTTCCCTCGCGGATTTCGACAAAAGCCCCGAGAAGTATCGCCAGCTTGGGGACACTGGCGGCATACATCATGGTATTGCCATTGACTGCCGCGACTTTCGGTCGAGCTAGATCCGTTATGTCCACCAGTGCTACCGCCATACGTTTGTCTTGAATTGCATGATCGTAACCTAATGAATGCAGGATACTATCGAGTTGCTGCTGCAACTCTGGATCTGAGCTGTGCCAGAGAGAGGGGTATTCAGCAGAGTCATTCGCGAGGGCAATCGCTGAAGATAGCACCAGCGCTGACCACAGTAGGCTGCGTATCATTTTCCGAAACTAATCATCAGGAATCAGTTGCATATTAACTGTCCTGGTTTTGTTGTTCGATAGCGCCTCATCCATGCTGCTCAGATAGCTGCTGCCCTGTGCTTTGCGGCTCTCCAGGAATGGCCGTAGCTGAAAAAGCTGCAGTTTACCGTTGAAGAAACCAAACTCCACATCTGCCGGTGCCGGCTTGCCTACATCATCGACGATGGAGGGGAAGCGCTGGGGTAATTCCTTGGCGAACTGGATCAACTGCTCGATGTCGCCGGGCAGAAGCACGCTCTCGCTACCGCTCACTGGACGTTCTTCGACACCGCCAGTGGATGAAGGAACGCGTTGCCAGGGCGCTGTTGCCATGGCCAATACCTTGACCTGTCCGTCTTGGGTATTGATGCGCAGCGACTCTGCGGACTGTCCGTCGACTGCTCCGCCGACACCCTCATTGACTGCCACGGAGAGAATATTGCGATCACCTGTATCAATGTCCTGCGTTACCATGACGCCCGATTTATCGTTTGCCACCGATCGTAGCAGCAAGACAGCGGGGTAGACATGTTCTGGTGACTCCATATGGGACTGACGCCAGGCAAAGGCGCGAGCGGTAAATGGCGAAGCCCACACACGCGGTATGCCAGCGATCACGTTGTCGAAGCCAACGACATTGGGTAGTGTTAAGTTCAGGCCTGCACCTGTGAAGCCTGGGAGATCCTCGACGTTGGTGTCCGAGCGGATGAAAACGCCTACATCGGATTCTGACCCAAAGGCCGTCCGCATGGCGCTGCGCAATTGCTCCCTTGTTGCTGCATCCAGACGGGTATTTAATATAAGATCGTAAAGCTCCGAACGAA
>JABSPW010000266.1 GCA_013214285.1 Halioglobus sp.
GGACCAAATTATGTCGCCGATGAGGCGCGTATAGTTGTCACTGGAGATAACGATTTTTCGGTGGAGCTGACCCCGCAGAAAAGGCGCTACCTCGCCTCGGGTCAGGTTATGACGGAGGCGGCCATCGATGCTGGCATATTCCGCGACCTCTTCGTGGCTATGGGGGAGTCCGTTGGTACCGAGGGGGACTGGGCGGTGCGTTTGCATTACAAGCCCCTGGTGCGCTGGATGTGGTTCGGCGCCATCCTCATGGCGGTGGGTGCCTTTACCGCGGTCATGGACAAGCGTTACCGGCGCCAGCGATTGCCGGCGACACGTGGAGCGGCACTGCATGGCGCCTAGACTCAAACTGTTTCTGCCTCTGCTGGTCTTTGCGGTGCTGGCGATTTTCCTATTCAGAGGTCTGTGGCTGGATCCGCGAGAGGTGCCGTCTGCGCTGGTCGGCCGACCCGTGCCCGAATTCTCATTGCCTAGCCTGACCGACGCGCGTCAGTTGTCGCCGGTGGATTTTTCCGGACAGGTTGGTTTACTCAATGTATGGGCGACCTGGTGTCCTTCCTGTCGGGTAGAGCATCCCTACCTGGCGCAGCTCGCTGAAGCGGGTGTCCCTATTTATGGTTTGAATTACAAGGATCAAGACACTGCCGCTTTGCAATGGCTGCAGGAATTGGGTGACCCGTATCAATTCAATATCGTTGATCGGGAGGGCAGTCTGGGCCTGGACCTCGGGGTATACGGCGCGCCCGAGACCTACCTTATCGATGCGTTCGGAATCATCCATTACCGGCACGTGGGCGTGGTGGATGAGGGGGTATGGCGTAGCACGCTTGAGCCGCTGTATACCCGACTCAAGGCCAGGAGGGTGCAATGAAACAGGGGTTGTTGGTGTTGTGGGGCCTCTGGGCTGTGCTGATCTCCTGTCAGGTTGCTGCGCTGATCGAAACCTATGAGTTCAGTGACCAGGCACTCGAGAATCGCTACCACGTGCTTACTCAGGAGCTCCGCTGCCCTAAATGCCAGAACCAGAATATCGCTGATTCGGATGCGCCGATTTCCAAGGATTTGCGCCGATCACTGCACCAGCAGCTGGAGCTGGGAGCCAGCGATGAGGACATTCGGGACTACATGGTGGCACGCTATGGCGAGTTTGTCCGCTATCGGCCCCGCTTCGGGGGTATCAACGTCATACTGTGGTTGGCGCCTGTCATTTTGCTGTTGTCGGGCTTGGTTATTCTCGCGGCGCTGTTGCGCACGCGGGCCGGTTCCAGGAATGCGGCAGCGCATTTGGATGCCGAGGAGCAGATGCGACTAAAATCCTTGCTGCAGAGGGTGGAGCGGGATTCTTGACGGTATTTCTTCTGGCCTGTGTTGGCCTCATTCTGCTGAGCAGTCTGTTTTTCGTGTTTACGCCGCGGCGTCAGGGGGTCGCCGAGGAAGATTTGGACGAGGCTAACCGCGATTGGTTTCTGCAGCGACGCCGGGAAATCAAGCAGGAGGGGGGTGCCGCTGCTCTGGAGGATGATGCTCGGTTGCGTCTGTTGGAGGAAGACCGTCCCTCGTCGGCGAGACCAAGGCAGACTGTCGGTGCATTTCCTGGCTGGATGTTGCTGCCGTTGGTAGTCGTGTTGGCGACCGGATTGTATTACTACCTTGGTGCCGCGGAGGACGTCTTGATTGCGCAGCGCCTGAACAGCCTCTCGACTGAGTCGACGCCACAAGAGATGCGTGAGTTGATTGCCACTGTGGAGCAGCGTTCTGCTGCGCGGCCCGACAATCTTCACTATCTGGCTATGCTGGGGCGCTATTACATGGAGTCTGAAGAGTACGCTCGGGCGGCGCAATCCTACGACGCGCTAGTTGATGCTGCGCCAGAGGACGCGCAGATCCTAGCCTATTCGGCGCAGGCCGCGTTTCTTGCTGCGGGCCGTAAATTGACTGACCGTGTCCAGCTGCGTGCGGAGCAGGCGCTAGCGCTCAACCCTCATCAACGTACCGTGTTGGGTATGCTCGGCATGCATGCCTTTGAACAGGGACAGTATGCGTCTGCGATCGGTTACTGGCAGCGCCTGCAGGCGGCAGAACCCGCAGAGTCGCAAACTGCGCGCATGATTGCCGGCGCTATCGAGACCGCGCGGCAGCGCATCGGGCTGTCGGCGGTTGCGGGACCGACTAGTGCGGAGGACACGTCAACGGTGGTCGGCGTGACAGTGACAGTCGAGGTGCCTGACGATGCCGTGATCGACCCGGGAGAGACGGTGTTTGTGCTGGCGAGGCACGCGGGTGCCGGCAGTCGGATGCCAATTGCGGTGCAACGACTTACGGGTGCACAACTACCCCTGACGTTGCGACTGGACGACCGTCACTCGATGGCGGGCCAGACACTATCGGGCGTCAATGAGGTGATAATCGCTGTGCAGGTATCTCCTGATGGCCGGCCGGGGGAGGGCAATGCGACCTGGTTGGGTCAGGCAGGACCTGTCGTCCCTACTGTGGACGGCGCGCCGGTCGTCATAGTGCTGCAATCGAATCCCGAACGTGGCGCACCGCCAAGGTAGTGTGATCATCGGGCAGCACGTACCCCAACGGTGAAAATTTGCATTTCTCCCTACCAAGC